>DAOWHQ010000169.1:0-13727 GCA_030641355.1 Alphaproteobacteria bacterium | reverse complement strand
GGCCCCATGATTACGGATATTTGCGGGATTACACCAGACGCCATGACATTCTTCTGAAAAACATCGGCATATCCGGCAAGGGCAGCAACTCCTTCCTGAATACGCGCCCCACCACTGTCATTAAGGCCAATGATGGGCGCACCGACCTTCATGGCCATATCCATAACCTTGCAGATCTTTTCAGCATGAGTTTCAGATAGCGAGCCGCCAAAAACCGTGAAATCCTGACTGAAAACATAGACCAGACGACCATTGATTGTGCCTGAGCCTATAATAACGCCGTCACCAGAAACTTTCTGTTCTTCCATACCGAAATCAACACAGCGATGTTCCATGAACATGTCGTATTCTTCAAAACTATCCGGATCAAGCAGGATATCAACGCGTTCGCGAGCGGTTAACTTGCCTTTTTTATGCTGAGCATCAATACGACGCTGCCCACCGCCAAGCCTTGCTTCACCCCGTTTTTCGTCAAGCTTATTAAGGATTTCCTGCATATTGCCCTCTAAATATTGAAAATAATCTTACTCATCAGTAACATTTTTCAATTTAGAAAGTCAAGTAATGGTAACAACCACTTTTCCAGAAGATGTGCGATTACGCAATGCGCGGATGGCGTCGACTGTTTTCTCTAATGGAAAAGTTCCGCTGATGTGCGGCCTAATCTTGTCTTCTTCATACCAGTCAAATAGCTGTTTGTTGGATTTTTGTATTATTTCCGGCTTGAATTCCCTGTAAGCGCCCCAGTAAAAGCCGATCAGTTCAATATTCTTGACCAGAAGGTGATTAGCGGGAACCTGCGGGATATCACCACTGGCAAAACCGATGACTATCATGCGGCCTTCGGGTGCCATAGCGCGGAAAGTCTGACGAAAGACTTCGCCACCAACCGGATCATAAACCACATTTGCCCCTTTTCCGCCGGTATATTCCTTGATCTTGTCCCTGACATTCTCAGTTTTATAGTTGATAGTAAATTCCGCGCCTTTGATCCGGGCAATGGCGAGCTTCTCATCAGACCCCGCCGTGGCAATCACCCGTGCGCCCATCATTTTACCAATTTCAACTGCGGTCAGCCCGACACCGCCCCCGGCCCCATTAACCACAAGCCATTCACCCTTTTGCAACTTTGCCCTATAGTCAAGCGCCACATGACTGGTGCCATAAGCCACCACAAAGGCGGATGCATCCACATATGACATCTGTTGCGGCAACACGCAAAGGGCTTCGGTAGGAACCGCTACCTTTTCAGCGAAACCGCCCCAATTGGTAAGAGCCTGTACCTTATCACCCACATTCCAGCCGGAGACCTTTGCCCCGACTTCGGATATAATGCCCGCTACTTCAACGCCGGGACTGAAAGGTATTGGTGGCTTAACTTGATAGGTTCCTTCGACCATCAGACTATCGGCAAAATTCACAGAACAGGTCTCAATATCGATCACGACCCCATAGTCCCCTGCCACTGGGTCTTCCACTGTTTCCAGCTTCAAATTTTCCAGTGGTCCACATTCCCTGACGATCATAGCTTTCATGGTATTTTCCTTATTTTTATTTACACATAGACATTACAATCATTCACAGTATACTGCGCCGAATTTTTAGCCCGTTTTTTGCACTGCATCATTGATAGATTTTTGGCAAGGGTTAATCAACTATTTTAGGTAAATCAAATGTCATTACGTAATATCGCTATCATCGCCCACGTCGATCATGGGAAAACCACATTGGTGGATACACTTTTCCAACAGGCCGGAACTTTTCGGGAAAATCAACGTGTTGAAGAACGCGCTATGGATAGCGGTGATCTTGAAAAAGAACGCGGCATTACTATTCTCGCCAAATGTACATCCATTGAATGGCGGGATCACCGTATTAATATCGTCGATACACCGGGCCATGCGGATTTTGGTGGTGAGGTTGAACGAATCCTGAGTATGGTAGATGGCGTAATTTTGCTGGTTGATGCAGCCGAAGGCCCCATGCCACAGACAAAATTTGTTACCGCCAAAGCATTGGCACTTGGCCTAAAGCCTGTCGTAGTGATTAATAAGGTTGATAAGCCGGATCGCCGCCCCGATGCGGTTCATGATGAAGTATTTGATCTGTTCGTCAATCTTGATGCCACTGATGATCAGTTGGACTTCCCGACCCTCTTTGCCTCTGGCCGTGATGGCTGGGCGGATTATGATCTGGATGGGCCGCGCAAAAACCTCGACCCGCTTCTGGAAACAATTCTGGATTATTACGACAAACCAACCGTAATGACCAAGGAAAATATTGATACACCATTTTCAATGCTGGCAACTTTATTGGATCGGGATAACTTTTTGGGCCGTGTTATTACGGGCCGCATTGAAACGGGTAAGATCAATGTCAATGACAAAATCAAAGTCCTGAATCAAAAGGGCGAAATAGTTGAAACAGGTCGTGCCAGCAAACTAATGGCTTTTCGCGGTCTTGACCGGGTGCCTGTTGATAGTGCAATTGCCGGGGATATTATCTCTATCGCTGGTCTTTCTGTTGGTACTGTGGCCGATACATTCTGCGCAACTGAAGTTACTGTTCCACTTAAAGCACAGCCCATCGATCCGCCAACATTGTCCATGCGCTTTACCGTTAATGACAGCCCACTCGCAGGCCGTGAAGGTACCAAGGTCACCACCCGCATGATCCGCGACAGGTTGGCACTTGAATCCGAAGGTAATGTAGCCATTAAAATTACCGAAAGCGAAAGCAAGGATGGCTTTGAAGTTGCCGGACGTGGGGAACTTCAACTTGGTGTTCTTATTGAAACTATGCGCCGCGAAGGTTTTGAGCTTTCCATATCCCGCCCCCGTGTGCTTTATAAAACTGATCCTGATACCGGCGAACAGTTGGAGCCATATGAAGAGGCTGTGGTTGATGTGGATGATGAATATACTGGTGTTGTGGTTGAAAAAATGAGCCTCCGCAAGGCTGAAATGACCGATATGCGCCCAAGTGGTGTGGGTAAAACCCGTATCACCTTCCTCGCACCATCACGGGGCCTGATTGGTTATCACGGTGAATTCATGACCGATACCCGCGGTACCGGCCTCATGAACCGCGTATATCACAGCTATGGCCCTTATAAGGGCAAGGTTGAGGGTCGCCGGGTCGGGGTTCTGATCTCCATGGGTGTGGGCAAGGCGGTAGCATATGCCTTATGGAAGCTGGAAGATCGTGGTGTGATCATGATTGATCCGCAGGAAGAAGTTTATGAAGGTATGATTATCGGAGAGCATAGCCGGGACAACGACCTTGATGTAAATGTGCTTAAGGGAAAGCAGCTGACTAATATCCGCGCTTCTGGTAAGGATGATGCTATTAAGCTGACAACCCCAAAGAAGCTGACATTGGAACAGGCAATTGCCTATATCAATGATGATGAGCTGGTGGAAGTTACACCGGAAAACATCCGGCTGCGCAAACGCTACCTCATTCCACACGAACGCAAAAAAGCCGCTAGAACCGCTAAATAATTTACCGATTATTAATCTGTCGCCCCTATTCTGTCCATAGTTTTCCATGAATATTATAGGCGGTAGTAATGACACATTTTTTGGTAACTGATGATAATCCTGATGGTTATAAACTTGAGGATATGCTGAGAATTATCCGCAAGGATATTTTTATGCGGACAACAAAAATTCTGGAAGATGAGCGCCCAGAGGCTCAATCCGTGTTGGATAATAACGTCAAAGTTTTGAGCCTGTTAAGCGAAGCCATCGGAATCGCTGAAGACAGTACTGGCATTTTGCAGAAGAGCTTTGGCCCATCCCGTTCTGGCCAACCCCGTATTGGTGTCTAGGTTTAAACACTCCTTTACAACTTGACAAATGCTACCCACTATTGGACACAGTGGTATAGTACAGTCATGAGGAGCCTTTGAAATGGGTCTAACACCCAACATCATTAAAGATAAAGAATATACAGATTTTCTGGAGAGGCTTGCGGATGCGGCTTCGGAAGTCACACTGCCCATGTTTAAGAAGCCTCTTGATGTGGACAATAAGGGCAAAAAGCTTCAACTTAACTATGACCCCGTAACAGAGGCCGACAAACAAGCGGAAAATGCCATTCGCAGACTGATCTCTCAAAATTATCCTGACCATAATATTCTTGGGGAAGAACATGGAAAGAAGCAGAATGGCAAGTCCCCATATACATGGGTCATTGATCCCATTGACGGCACACGCGCCTACATCTGTGGCATCCCTACCTGGGGAACATTGATTGCTTTAAATGATGGAAAACGACCAGTATTGGGTATGTTGGATCAGCCCTACCTTAAAGAACGCTATATTGGCACGCCGGAGGGGTCATTTCTGAACGGAGACAGAATTATCTGTCGGCCCTGTACAGAATTGTCAGAGGCAACAGTTTCAACCACGGACCCAACGCAGTTTTTCGCCTGTTCAGATGATTTGTCCGCCTTCAACAGGGTCGCAGCCAAAGCCCGTTTAGTACGTAACGGCTATGATTGTTATGCCTATGCCATGGTTGCCGCGGGTTTTATGGATGTGGTTATAGAAAGCGGGCTAGAGGCTTATGATATTCAGGCACTGATACCTATCGTAGAGGGAGCTGGTGGCGTTGTGACCAACTGGACAGGTGGCTCAGCAGCGGATGGTGGGCAGGTTGTTGCCTCAGCAACGCAAGCCCTGCATGAACAGGTTCTCAGCCTACTCTAAGAAACCATCAATTTTCTGCCATAGCTGATCCCGAAAAATATCAATTTCCCGGTAAATTTCATGACGCGAACCCTCAATGGTAACAAGTTCAATATCATCATGGCCTGATAACAGTTTACGGCTGGCATTGCTGTTAACCACATGATCATCCCCGGCAAGAATAACCAAGACAGGCGTAGATATTTCATCCAGATATCCGGACTGATGTATCACATCAATACTATTAAGCGCCGTATTCAGCCAGCCAAAGGTTGCCCCGCCGACGTAAAGGTCCGGATTGGCTTCGATTGTTTGAACCTCGGTATCATATCTTTCCCTGTCATGGGTAAGCAGAGTACGCCTGATCAAATCATGGCCCTTGGTATGACGGTTTCCCTGCCCAAAAGCGAATTTTTTATCAAAACCCAGAAAGCTTGCAAAGCGTATTACAGGATTGATCACCGCATTGATAAAATCTGCCCCCATATTAAAGCCCACCATCGGTGCCATAATAATAGCTTTGCTTACTGTCCCCGGAAAATCATGCAGATAACGTAAACTAACGTGGCCACCCATGGAATGAGCCACTAGATTAATAGTGAGTTCTTCTGCTCTTGGGTCAGCCATAACCTTTTTCGAAATAAATTCATTCAGGTCATTTGAAAAAAACTCAAAATCCTCTGCATGGCTTTTTGATCTGTCCGGCAGCACACGGTCAGACAGTCCCTGCCCGCGATTATCAAGAGCATAAACCGCATAATTCCGATCAAGGAGTTCAGAAATAAATTCGGAATATTTTTCCATATACTCCCGGTGACCATTAACAAGAACGATGATGCCGCGGCTGTTGTCCTGCGAAGGCCAGCTTGCTGTGCGAATTTTTGTTCCATCCTGCATGGTTAAATAATCGATCTGCCCCGCGCGGTTCAGATTCGAAAAATCTTGCCAGATCATAATATTAAACGTCCGTTTTAATTTGCCCTAAGACTAAGCAAAAAATAAGATTTAACAAATAAAAAAAGATTTTTATCATTCTCATGTTGTATTTGCGCCAAAATCTCTTAAATTCTGCAAAGTAAGTATGAAAAGCTAGTTGTAACGGAATCCAATAATGACAAAAACCCATCACACTAAAGTTCTAATCATCGGCTCTGGTCCTGCGGGCTATACCGCAGCCATTTATGCCGCCCGCGCCAACCTTAGCCCGATTGTGGTTCAGGGAATGCAGCCGGGTGGACAATTAACCATTACTACGGATGTGGAAAATTACCCCGGCTTTGCTGAGCCCATACAGGGCCCGTGGCTGATGGAACAGATGGAAGCGCAGGCCCGCAATGTCAATACCGAGATTATCACGGACATGATTACAGACGTTAATTTTAGCGAACGTCCTTTCGTATGTACAGGCGAATCCGGTGATATTTATATTGCTGAGACAGTGATCATTTCCACCGGCGCACAAGCCATGTGGCTCGGCCTGCCCTCTGAACAGAAGTTTCAGGGCTTTGGCGTATCTGCCTGCGCCACTTGTGACGGTTTCTTTTACCGTAACAAAGAAGTCATTGTGGTTGGCGGTGGTAATACCGCTGTCGAAGAAGCTATTTTCCTGACCAATTTTGCCTCAAAAGTCACTCTGATTCATAGACGGGATGAACTTAGGTCTGAAAAAATCTTGCAAGATCGCCTTTTTGCCAATGAAAAAATCGAGGTTATGTGGGATAGCACCCTGGAAGAAATTGTCGGTGATGAACCACCCATGGGCGGTGTCACCGGAGCCTTGGTCAAAAATGTCAAAACCGGTAAAGTCAGTGAAGTTCCCGCTCACGGTGTATTCATCGCTATCGGTCATAAGCCGTCAACGGGTATTTTCTCGGGCAAGGTCAAAATGGATGATCAGGGCTATATCCTGAAAGCTCCGGACAGCACAGCAACCAATGTGGCGGGTGTTTATGCCGCAGGTGATGTTACCGATAAAATCTACCGTCAGGCCGTTACTGCGGCGGGAATGGGATGCATGGCGGCTTTGGAAGCTGAATCTTTTCTTGCTGAAAACTAATCAATAATCTTTTATAAGGGTTTTCTATACTCTTTTAATTTTATGAGCTGATAGCCTATGGATTGGGACAAGTTAAAAATATTTCATGTGGTCGCCTCCTCCGGCAGCTTTACCCATGCCGGCGAAAAACTCTTCCTCAGCCAGTCTGCGGTAAGCAGACAGATAAGGTCGCTGGAAGAAAGCCTGAATACGGTTCTGTTTAATCGCCATGCCCGTGGTTTGAGTCTCACCGATGAAGGCGAAACCCTGTTCAAGACCGCTGAAGAAGTGGTATCTAAGATTTTTGTCACCGAACAGCAGTTGATCGAAGGTACGGACGTTCCGCGTGGTGAACTGAAGGTTACAACCACATCAAGTTTTGGTTCCACATGGATGATGAACCATATCCGCACCTTCATCGAAAAATATCCGGAAATTCATGTGCAGCTTCTGGTCGATGACAATGACCTTGACCTGACCACGCGTCAGGCCGATGTGGCTATCCGTTTTCATACGGCGCATCAATTGGATCTCATTCAAAAACAGGTTGGCATTTTTCACCATCATCTTTACGCCTCACCGGAATATCTGACACGCAAAGGCCGGCCAGAAACAATGGAAGACCTCGATGATCACGATATAATAACTTACGGCGATACATTCCGCAGCCCGACCAGAAATATTGATTGGGTGCTGGACAGAAAAAATGGCGAAAAAAGAACACCGATTCTCCGCATTAACAGCATTTACGGGGTGCTACAGGCGGTAAAAACCGGATTGGGTATTGCTGCTTTACCGGATTATCTGGTGCAGGGTTCAACCAATGTTGTCAGGGTTTTAAAAGACGTTGAAGGCCCAGAATTTCCGGCATATCTTGTCTATACACAAGAGGCTCGCAACTCCCGCCGTATATCAGTATTCAGAGAATTCATCAAAGAACAATTCAAAGGCACGAAGTTTTAGCTATGCGTCAGATGCATAGCTGCATTGTAGTTTTTGATATAGTCATTATAAAAATAGTCTATATATTAAGTTTCAGATGTTGCGACGCAGCATCATACTGAAATTCCTCCCAAGTTATTTCAGTCGCTATACTTCCGATCCTCCCCTTGATGGAGTATAGCAGTTTCATTGTCTCCTAGACATGAAGCCTCCCTATATTTTGACTTGCCGGGTTTTTTAACCCGGCATTTTTTTGTCTTTCACTCAGATGATGCGCCGCACAAATTATTTATAGATATTCATTAAATGCAGGTCTAATCTATATATTTCAGAATATCCTTCATATTTGAAAATACCATGCCACCCGCAGTCGCCAGACTTTTGTCCTGTCCACGGGCGCAATAGGCCAGCACTTCCATGCCTGCCGCAACGCCGCCCTGAACACCGGGAAGGCTGTCTTCCACCACAAGACATCGGGACGGATCAACATCCATCTGCGCCGCGGCATATAAATATAGATCGGGATAGGGCTTGCCGCGCTTTACTTGTGATGAGCTGAATATCCTGTCACCAAAATAATGCTTAAGCCCTGTCAGACCAAGCGTCATATCCATTTTTTCAAAAGAACCGCTAGATGCAATACATATTTTCTGCGGCATTTCCGGCAATAGTTCCAGAACATTCCGAATTCCGTCCACTGGCTTTAATGACTGCTCGAAGGCGGCAAAGGTTTTTTCCTGAAGCCTGTCCAGAAAATCTTCCGGCAAGCCCCTTCCTAGAATTTCCTGTGACCTTTCAACAACATATGACATGGAGCGCCCTACGAACGTATCAACCACCTGCGCTATGGTCATGGTGAGACCACAGTCATCAAGAGCCTGTCTCAACTGCTCATTTGCGAGACTTTCGCTGTCAACCAATACGCCGTCACAATCAAATATTATAAGCTCAATTATGACAATGCCTCACAAGCCCGTTTGATCCGTTTGCAAGCCTCAATCAGCGCCTCATCAGAGGTTGCATAGGACACCCGGAAATGGGGTGACAGGCCAAAAGCCTCACCATGAACGGCGGCAACACCCTCTGCTTCCAGAATATAGGTGCAGAAATCAAGATCAGTTTCAATCACCTTGCCATCGGGCGTTTTCTTGCCGATCAGACCCGCAATTGACGGATAGACATAAAAAGCACCCTCAGGTTTCGGGCAGGCAATGCCGTCTACATCATTGAGCATCTCAACAACCATATCCCGACGGCCTTTGAACACCTCGGCTCTTGTCGCAAGGAAATGCTGAGTTCCAAGCAAGGCCTCTACGGCTGCGGCTTGTGATATAGAACATGGGTTGGACGTGCTTTGGCTTTGCACCTTGCGGATGGCATTGATCAGCTCAACCGGGCCTCCAGCAAAACCAATGCGCCAACCTGTCATGGCATAGGCCTTGGCAACACCATTAATAGTCAGGGTGCGGTCAAATAATTTTGGCTCTACCTGAGCTGGCGTTACGAATTCAAAATCGTCATAAATAATATGTTCATAAATATCGTCACACATGACCCATACATGAGGATATTTCAGAAGAACATCTGTCAGCGCTTTCATTTCTGACACACTGTATGCTGCCCCGGTGGGGTTACTTGGCGAGTTCAGAATCACCCATTTGGTTTTATCCGTAATAGCGGCTTCAAGAACATCAGGCTGTAGCTTGAAATTTTCTGCCATTGTCGCTTCGGCAAAAATCGGCGTTCCGCCAGCCAGAATTGCCATATCGGGATAAGATACCCAATAGGGTGTCGGGATGATAACTTCATCGCCCGGATTCAATGTTGCCACAAAGGCATTGTAAATTGTTTGTTTGGCGCCACTATTCACCGTGATCTGATTTGGTGCGTAATCAAGGCCATTATCGCGTTTAAACTTCACACAAATGGCTTTTTTAAGCTCTGGTGTACCGTCCGCTGGCGTATATTTGGTTTTACCGTCATTTATAGCCTGTATGGCGACTTCTTTAATATTAACCGGTGTATCAAAATCAGGCTCCCCTGCCCCAAGGCCAATAACATCACGACCCGCCGCTTTCAGTTCAGCGGCCTTGGTGGATACGGCGATTGTTGGCGAAGGTTTTACACGGTTTAATGAATCAGCAATGAAAGCCATCGGCTTTATCCTTCCAGAGAAAATAAGTTGACTGTTGTAGCAGCCGCAAAATACGCAATAAAGCCCTCTACTTCAAGTGCTGAAAGGCATAAATTCACTCAAAAGAGATTTTCTTTTGGCGTTGTTTTTTTTGGATACCGCGTTTCTTCTTCGTTTCCACCCTTTTTGCTCTGGAACTGCGGCTTGGTTTGGTGGTGCGGCGGCTTTTTGGCATCACGGCTGCCTGTCGGATCAGATCCGTCAGCCTTTCCAGCGCGTCCTCGCGATTCCTGAGTTGGCTGCGGAAACGATTGGCCGTAATGATGATCAGGCCACCTGCTGTCATGCGGTGGCCTGCTATTTTTTTCAGTCGTAAAAAAACATCTTCTTTAAGAGCCGGACTATTACCGGCATCGAAACGGAGCTGTACCGCCGTTTCAACCTTATTGACATTCTGACCACCCGGACCGGGAGAGCGAATGAAATGCTCTTTAATCTCTTCTTCTGACAAAGAGATGCTGTTGGTGATCTTAATCAATAGATTTTAGAACGGGATATCATCATCAAGGTCAGCAGAACCGCCGCCAAATGATCCACCGCTATCTCCACTAGAAGATGAGCCACCGCCGTAATCACCACCACCGGAAGAAGAACCACCGCCATCAGCGCGACCACCTAACATGGTCAGTTCACCACGGAACCGCTGCAATACAACTTCGGTAGTATATTTCTCAACACCGGCATTATCGGTCCACTTACGGGTTTGCAATGCCCCCTCAATATAAAGTGTGGAACCCTTGCGCAGATATTGTTCCGCAACACGGCATAGATTCTCGTTAAAGATGACCACGCGGTGCCATTCGGTTCTTTCTTTTCTTTCCCCTGAATTTCTGTCTTTCCAGGTTTCAGACGTGGCAAGATTAAGTGTCACCACTGGTTTTCCGTCCTGCGTATGACGTACTTCTGGGTCCCGTCCTAGGTTCCCCACAAGAATTACTTTGTTGACACTACCGGCCATATTTATTTCCTTACATTTATAGATTAATTTGACAACACCATAGACTCTACTATCACAAAATTCAATGAGAACAAAATAAGAACTTGACTTATTAGCGAAAAACTTCAAATTGCTAATAATAATATGTACGAAGGGCACAGATTTAAACATGCTGACCAAGATTTCAGTTCGGGGCGCAAGAGAGCATAACCTGAAAAATATCAATGTGGATATCCCTCGCGACAAGCTTGTTGTTATCACGGGCCTGAGCGGGTCGGGAAAGTCATCCCTCGCCTTTGATACCATCTATGCCGAGGGTCAACGGCGGTACGTGGAAAGCCTGTCGGCCTATGCCCGCCAATTCCTTGAGCTAATGCAGAAGCCCGACTGCGATCATATTGACGGGTTGTCACCCGCCATATCAATCGAGCAGAAAACCACGTCCCGCAATCCGCGTTCCACGGTGGGAACCGTGACCGAAGTTTATGATTATATGCGGCTGCTGTATGCCCGCATAGGTGTACCCTATTCACCCGCAACGGGCCTTCCCATTGAAAGCCAGACCATCAGTCAGATGGTGGATAAGGTCATGGCGCTGGATGAAGGCACACGGCTTTATCTGCTAGCCCCCATCGTACGCGGACGAAAGGGCGAATATCGGCGGGAATTTTCTGAATTACAGCGCGAGGGATTTCAGCGGGTCAAAGTGGACGGCGAATTCTATGAAATAGACGACATCCCTGCGCTCGATAAAAAAATAAAGCATGATATTGAGGTGGTTGTTGACCGTCTGGTGGTGCGGCCTGATCTGGAAACCCGCCTTGCCGATAGTATGGAAACGGCCTTAAATCTGGCCGATGGGCTGGCTTACGCTGAATTTGCCAGTGGTGATAAAGTGGGCGAACGAATCCTTTTCTCCGCAAAATTTGCCTGTCCGGTATCCGGTTTCACCATTGAGGAAATTGAGCCACGTCTGTTTTCCTTTAACAACCCCTTTGGCGCCTGCCCCACCTGTGATGGTTTGGGTAAAAAGCTATATTTTGACCCGGAACTGGTGGTGCCGGACAAAAGCAAAAGCCTGAATGATGGTGCGCTGGCACCCTGGGGTAAGTCCAATGCACCCTATTATGCCCAGACCCTTAAAAGCCTTGCCAAACATTATAAATTCAAGACCAATTACCCATGGAAAAAGCTGGATGATAAGGTGCGAGACGTTATTCTTTTCGGCAGCGGCAAAGAGATCATCACAATGATCTATAGCGATGACCGCAAGGAATATAAGGTTGAAAAGCCTTTTGAAGGCATCATCGGTAATATCGAACGCCGCTGGCGGGAAACCGACAGCAATATGATTCGGGAAGAATTGGGTAAATACCAAAGTGCTTCCGAATGTGAAGCCTGTGCGGGTTATCGCCTGAAACAAGAAGCTTTGGTGGTCAAGCTAGATGATAGGCATATCGGCCAGATCACCGAGCTTTCCATTGCTGATTCCTATGCATGGTTCAAGGAACTGCCGAGCAAGCTGAACACTAAACAAACCGAAATTGCCGCCAGAGTCCTGAAGGAAATTACCGAACGGCTCGGGTTTTTGAATAATGTTGGTCTGAATTATCTCAACCTGTCCCGCAAATCCGGCAGCCTGTCCGGTGGCGAGTCCCAGAGAATCAGGCTGGCTTCGCAAATCGGCAGCGGCCTGACCGGTGTTCTATATGTACTGGACGAACCATCAATAGGGCTTCATCAACGGGATAATGACAGACTTATGGAAACCCTGTTTAATCTGCGCGATATGGGCAATACGGTTTTGGTGGTTGAGCATGATGAGGATAGCATCCGAAACGCTGACCATATTATTGATATGGGCCCCGGTGCGGGCGAACATGGCGGCGAGATTGTAGCACAGGGAACCTTGCAGGATATTCTCGACAATGAGGACAGCCTGACCGGACAATATCTGCTTGGTAAAAAGTCCATTGCCGTGCCATCCAAAAGACGAAAAGGCCATATGGCAGGCCGAAAACGTAAGCAGATTATCATTAAGGGTGCGACAGGCAATAATCTGAACAATGTTACCGCTGCAATTCCCCTTGGGACCATGACCTGTATCACGGGCGTATCTGGCAGCGGCAAATCCACACTGACCGTGGACACGCTGTACCGCGGTGTTGCCCGTAAATTAAATAATAACCGCAATATCCCCGCCCCCCATAAGGATATTCTTGGTCTGGAGTTCATTGATAAGGTCGTTGATATTGACCAGTCGCCCATTGGCCGTACACCACGCTCTAATCCGGCGACCTATACCGGAGCCTTTGGCCCTATCCGTGACTGGTTCGCCGAACTGCCCGAGGCCAAGTCCCGCGGTTATAAACCGGGCCGATTTTCCTTTAATGTTAAAGGCGGTCGCTGTGAAGCCTGTCAGGGGGGTGGCCTGATCAAGATCGAAATGCATTTCCTGCCCGATGTCTATGTCCAGTGTGATGTCTGCGAAGGCAAGCGGTATAACCGGGAAACGCTGGAGATAAAATTCAAGGGCAAGTCCATATCCGACATATTGGATATGACCGTGGAAGAAGCCGCTCAGTTTTTCATTACCGTTCCCAATATCCGCGACAAGATGACCACGCTGGAAAAAGTCGGCCTTGGCTATATCAAGGTAGGACAGGCCGCGACTACCCTGTCCGGCGGTGAAGCACAAAGGGTCAAGCTCAGCAAGGAACTCGCCAAGCGGTCAACGGGGCGCACGCTGTATATCCTTGATGAGCCAACCACTGGCCTCCACTTTGATGACGTGAAGCGTCTGCTCCAGGTACTGAATCAGCTTGTTGACAAGGGTAATACAGTTCTGGTTATCGAACATAATCTGGACATGATCAAGTCAGCAGACTGGATTGTGGACCTTGGTCCTGAGGGCGGTGACAAAGG
>DAOWHQ010000245.1:0-2141 GCA_030641355.1 Alphaproteobacteria bacterium | reverse complement strand
ATTGAGGTAATTGCCAGAAAATATGAAATCAGTTTTTTCATTCAGGAAATTCTGGTTTGGAAGCCCGGTGAGTTTGTCATAATAATTGAATTTATTGATTTGATCGGCAAAGGCAATGTCAGCGCTGTTATTTGATATGATCAAGGTTAGAGAGGATGGTTTGTTCTCCTGAGCGAATGTGGGAACAATACTGCAATTAATAGAGTGATGGGTATCTTCAACCATAAAATTCCAGTTGATAACTTGTGTTTTATGATTACCAAGACACTCGCAAATAGCCTCCCATAGCTGACCATGATCATTCCAGATTGAGGTCTCGCATAAGTTAATTTCGTTCAGATTCTTTTTATCCTGAGCCGTAAGCTGCAGAAAATCCTCATTTACTTCTGAGATAATAATAGTTTTATCATCAGTGATATTAAGCAAGGCAATGCCGTAATGATGTGAGACATTATAGGATTCAGCAAAATATTTCGGCGTGGAATTCCGAAATAAAAATGGGGCAGTCTTGATACGCAACATGATAATCTATCCAACATGTCATAGCTGAGTAATGTCCCAGCTATGATTTTTAAATACTAGATATTGATTTTTATATAATTCAGTAAAGATAAAGTAAAAATTTATTATATTACTTAAGAACAGCCACTTGTTGTGCCACAAGTATCACATTTTAGACAGGTGCCGTTCCGAACCATAGTAAAGTTCCCGCACTCGCCACAGGCATCGCCTTCATACCCTTTGAATCTGGCTTCCTTGGCCCGTGATGCGCGAATATCCTTCTTACTGACCGTGGATGATGCGCTGCCTGCTGCTACAGCAGTTTTTGCCTCATAGATGGCTTCCTGATTAACATCGCGGGCTTCTACCGCCATTTCCGAATTTTTATCTGTATTAAGAACATAAAGATTATTCTTACGCACATATCCGGTACTGGCAT
This sequence comes from Alphaproteobacteria bacterium, assembly GCA_030641355.1. Lineage (GTDB taxonomy): Bacteria > Pseudomonadota > Alphaproteobacteria > Sphingomonadales > Emcibacteraceae > Paremcibacter. The sequence goes on along the minus strand of DAOWHQ010000245.1, from coordinate 1,201 downwards.
AGGAAATAACTCTGTCCAGAGCTTCACTGGTTGATTCTGCATTGGTAAAATCGCCGGCCCCTCTGCCTATGGTATCCGGTGCAAGGTCATCAGTATTTACATGAGCCAGATCTTTTCGTCCAAGGTATGATACGGCCAGCTCGCGGAAGATATAATCAAGCACGGATGTGGCCATTTTGATAGCATCGTTGCCAACGACCTGCCCCGATGGCTCGAAGCGGGTAAAGGTGAAAGCGTCAACAAACTCCTCCAACGGCACGCCGTACTGAAGCCCGATGGACAGGGCGATGGCGAAGTTATTCATCAGACTACGGAAAGCAGCGCCTTCTTTATGCATATCGAGGAATATTTCACCAAGTTTGCCATCATCATATTCACCCGTACGCAGGTAAATTTTATGACCGCCAACGGACGCCTTCTGGGTATAGCCTTTACGGCGCCCCGGCAATCTTTGACGTTCAGACTGCTGGATAATTTTTTCTACAATGCGTTCGGCTACCACTTTGGTTTTTTCCGGTAGTGAAATTTCTTCTTCCAGATCATCCATATCAAGCAAAGCCGCACTAAGGGGCTGGCTTAATTTTGAGCCGTCCCGATATAGCGCATTAGCCTTGAGGCCGAGCTTCCATGATTTCAGGTAAGCTTCCTTGCAATCCTCAGCCGTGGCAGAGGCCGGCATATTGACGGTCTTTGATATGGCACCAGAAATGAAGGGCTGTGCAGAAGCCATCATCAGGATATGGCTGTCCACAGAAAGATAACGCTTGCCGGTTTTGCCGCATGGGTTGGCGCAATCAAAAATTGGCAGATGCTCATCCTTCAGGTGAGGGGCGCCTTCCAGCGTCATGGAGCCAGAACAATAGAGATTGGCGGCCTCAATATCAGCCTTGGTAAAGCCCAGAGCGCCCAGCATATTGAAATTTATGTCATTCAGCTGTTCTTCATTAAAGCCCAATACATCAACACAGAATTCGGTGCCCAAAGTCCATTGATTGAAGGTAAAGCTGATGTCATAGGCAGTTTCCAGTGCTTTTTCCAAGGCATCAAGCTGTGTGCGACCAAAACCCTTGGCCTTAAGTTCTTCATGATTTATGGCGGGCGAATCTTCCAAAGTGCCGTTACCTACGGCATATCTTGCAATTTCATCAATCTGTTTTGGCGTATAGCCAACATTTTTCAGGGCTTCGGGGACCATACGGTT
>DAOWHQ010000046.1:0-8085 GCA_030641355.1 Alphaproteobacteria bacterium | reverse complement strand
CGAACATGGCAGAGGCAAAAGCAATAACCGCAGGTGGCAGTGGTACAGCGGAAACACTGAAGTCATAACCGCTAAAAGTTTCACTACCATACATAGTGCCTGACACCGTTAATACTACTTGCTGGCCTAGCAAAAGAGAAAAAAGTATTGGACTATCTCCAACTCTTATACCATTTGCATCTGTATACAAGTTTGTAATATTGGACGCTACAGGACCAGTAAAATCCCATGAGAATGTCAGAGACTGAACCCCAGTATTAGGTGCTGTATCGGAATCATTCCGCGTAACACCTAATTCCCATAGCAGTGAAAGATCTTCAAGAGCTGTAAACGTATACTCATGCGAGAAAGCGCCATTAGCGCCAAGCGGATCCGTTCCACTATCTGGTGCATTTTGAAGACTTTCGAAAACATCACCTATCTCGACATTAACCGAATCGTCCGGGCTAACAATCGTAGCATTTGCTGATGTTGCAAACATTAACAACGAAAGAAACAATCCTCCAGCTGTTATAAGCATTTTCCTTAACATAATATTTTCCTTTTATTATTTATACTAATTTCTTATCCATCCCAGTTGATTGCCTAAACCAACCATATTCCAGCACAAATACTTTTGCGCCTTACTCTCTAATGTGAATTTACAGATTTCCCGCCATTCACTTTACTAATTCAAAATAAATTACCGCTTATAATTGTTCGATTGCCACTTTTTTCTTGCGGCGGCCAAGAAAGCCGATGCCAAACATTGCAGAGGCAAATGCAATGACAGCTGGCGGCAAAGGTACAGCAGCTAAAGATATATGACTGATTTTATCTATATTTGGAATTGCGAATTCAATACCGCCTTCGAGCATTAATATGGTAGCCAAATTTATTACCGCAAAACTCGTCAAATTATTATTTTCAAAAATAAGAGAATGAGTGCCGCCCTCTACATTTCCAAGTTTAATCAAGAAGAAGCCACCTGTATAATCAGCACCAATATCCAATGCCCAAACATCATAGTCAACATCTCCCGGATTTCCATCCACCTCAATAAACGCCCCATCTGTAGGAGGGACCAATTGACTAATTTCAGTCGTAAGAACTACTTGAGATGACCCAATATCTGTAAGATACTCATTAAAACATTCCGCCTCTTCTGAAGCGCCGGAATTTGTTAAATTAGTACATTCCCAGGCAAAAAGATCAATTTCACCGACATCAGTTGCGCCGCCACCAATAGTATATGTATCAGCCATCCCCTGTGCGGAGAAGAAAAGTGAGCCGACCAGAAATACAGCTGCCCCCTTTATTACTTTCTTTATTGTTTTACCCATTACAAAACATTCCTTTCCCAATATGTTCAAATATTTACCATTATAGAAAAGCAATTTACATGCCAGAAAAAAATAACCCATACAAATCAATGCTTTATGTATTTTAACCCCTTCCATTAACCATAAATAGTGTAAAGAATACCGACACTTTGTCAGTTTATTTTACACTTTTTACGTTATCAATCTTCTTTAACGTGACTGATGAAATATTAAAATTATACATTTAATTGAATGTCCCCCACATACCCTATATACCCTATATACAAATAAAAAATATACTGGCCTTTATTTGAAGGGGATATTTCAATTGCCAGAAAACAGAACAAATAGCTCACCAGCCATAGCCACAACAAGAAGGCATCCTGTTTCTCAAACGGTTCTGAGCGGCATTTACATCATGCTGGATAGTTTCTGGATCGTATTTTCCGGTGCTGTCACTTATTATGCCACTTTTGGTTTTTCGGTCATGCACGCTAAGCCCTATCTTGCCGCCATCCTGTTCATCTTGTTTTGTGTCTTTTTCCTGTCTCATTTCGCCCAGTTATTCAGCATTGAAGTCCTGCTGACACCCTTCAAAAACCTGCTCAAATTTCTGGTGGTGATCATCACCGCTTTCAGCTTGTTCATAGCAGCGGTATTTTCTCTGGATGTTTCGGATTATTTCCTGACGACGTGGATATTGGCTTTTGCCTTATGCGTGACTTGCCTTATTTTCACCTCGCGTTTATTTGGTTATTTCATCACCAGCCATATGGTCAAATCTAATTTTCTCGCCCGAAATGTCATCATAGTTGGCGGCGGAAAGCAGGCGGAGCTGCTGTTGAGGCAAATTGATAAAAAAGATACCCGCCTGAATAATATAATCGGCATTTTTGATGACCGGATAAAACGGATCGGCCCCACAGTTGGCGGTTATCCGGTTTTGGGAAATCTTACTGAACTTGTCCGATACATCAGGACTAACGCCATAGATGATATCATCATTACCCTGCCGTGGAATGCGGATGACCGTCTGTTTGGTATAATCCACAGGCTAAGGAACCTTCCGGTTCATATTCACCTGAGTACGGATCTTATCGGCTTTCGTTTCCCCTACCGGCCCTCGGTTAATCACTTCATCGGCATTCCTATGATGGAGATCGTTAAAACGCCTCTTGCCGACTGGATGGTCATTGTCAAGAAGCTGGAGGACATGCTGCTTACGATCATCATCATTGTTCTTTTTGCGCCCCTTATGGTATTGATAGCCCTTGCCATACGCCTTGAAAGCCCCGGCCCTGTTATCTTTCGCCAGAAACGTTATGGCTATAATAACAAGGTCTTTAACATCTATAAATTTCGGTCCATGACCCATAATACAGCCCCGGAAATCACAACTCAGCAGGCGACAAAAGGTGATGCAAGGGTCACCAGAGTGGGGCGGTTCATTCGCCGTACCAGTCTGGATGAACTGCCACAGTTCTTCAATGTCCTGAGTGGTAGCATGTCACTGGTCGGCCCCCGACCCCATGCCGTTGACCATAACGAAGAATACGCCAAGGTCATTGATGGCTATTTCGCCCGCCATAGGGTAAAACCCGGCATTACAGGCTGGGCACAGGTCAATGGCTTCAGGGGTATCACCGATACGGTAGACAAGATGGAGGCAAGGGTAAAACATGACGTCTATTACGCTGAAAACTGGTCCCTGTTTTTCGATCTGGAAATTTTACTAAGAACAGCCCTTGTTGGTTTTATCAGCAAAAATTCCCATTAACATAAGCTTGGTAGTTCTGGATTATTTCGGGGTTTTTCTTTGTGCTTTTTCGTTCCAGTTTGCACATGTTATTTGAATAGACAATAGCTCTCTCAAGTTCGAAAGGTCGCGGTCTATCTCGGCAATAATATAATCCAATGTAGAAGCATTTAATTTTGGCCGCTCTTTCATCCGCCAGAAATCTTTTATTTTTTCAAGCAATGTATTCGGTAGCAGATTCTTTTTTACCCATTTCATCCCTGAAAGATTAGATATAAAGTCACGGGCGACACTTTTTCTCATACGATCCTTAGATATATTTGAATGCCCCGCATCTATCTGATGCCAAATCGCGGCATCTCCATACCCCAGAAATTCGCAAACTTCTTTTAATTCTTCCTGTGGTTTCATGCGGATATTCTCAAAGAAAATAACGTGAAGATTATTAATGCCCCACTTATCAATGAATGGCCGAAGTTGGGTCGCATATCTACTGTAATCAATCAGTTCGGGATGTTTCTTAACTGCTTCATTAATATTCACAGTAATATTCCCCTGACTCCATTCATGAATATACTGGGAAACAAGCCTATCAATAGGATGTCTCATTATATAAATAAACTTAGTGTCCTTCGATAGCATTTCCCCCATACGATTTATGGTTTCGGGATATGTTGGCAACTTAGTATAATGTGTGCTGGATTCTCCACATATGTCACCATCTGTGGCATTTTGAAATAAATTCAGGTACCAGCCTTTCCCCTTGCTATAGATTTCATCATTACTGAAGAAATTAGGCTCCTTAGGTTCTGACATGAGGAAACCTTTTTGCAGAGCAAGCTGATTATGCAATGACGTTGTGGCACTTTTCATTGCGCCGATGATAATAAAATCAGGTTTTCTGCCGGCCATCCTTATTTCCCCACAATCAAACTATATAACATAATGTATCACTATGGCATCTATCACAATATACTTAAAGTGACTATAGAGAAGAATCTCAACCGTCAGAGGCGGTGGCTGCTTCTTCCTCAGCGGCTAATCTTGCCTCTTCCTCCGCAGCTAGTCTGGCTTCTTCCTCTGCTGCTAATCTGGCTTCATCTTCGGCGGCATCCCGTGCGGCCTGTTCTGCGTCATGTGCTGCCTCTTCCTCAGCGGCCAATCTTGCCTCTTCCTCCGCAGCTAATCCGGTTTCATCTTCTGCGGCATCCCGTGCGGCGCGTTCCGCGTCATGTGCAGCTTCTGCTTCGGCTTCCTGTGCCGCGGCCTCCTCGGCTGCTATCCTGGCCTCGTCCTCTGCAAAATCCTCAGCGGCTTTCACTTCATCCCTTGCCGCATCCTCAGCTTCTTTTACCTCTTTCTCTATCGCATCTTCGGCTTCATGGACAACGTCTTCGACTTCTTTTGCCTCTGCTTCTGCTATATCTTCAGCGTCTTTTGTGGTTTCCTTGACCGCATCCTCTGCATCACGGGCAGCGTCTTCGGCTGCTTTTACCTCTGCTTCTGCGGTATCTTCAGCTTCCTTTGCTGCTGCCCTTGCCGCATCTTCTGCATCATGCGAGGCCTCGTCTATCTCTCTTGCTTGTGCTTCTTCAGCATCCTCCAATAGTCTTATCGCTTCCTTAGCGTCATCTTCCGTCTCTTTTGCTTCCTCTTCCACATTCTCTGATGGCAAAGGATCATTACGGCTTGTCTCATCCTGCGCTATAATACGAATAGTTGAGGCAATTATTTCTGGCTTATCCTGAGGGTTATCCAGCGACCCGGTCACGATTGCGATACTGCCGCGCCCATCACCCTCTACCTCAGCGCTACCCTGAAACGCAACACCATTAATCTGCGATTTCCCATCTTCACCGGTTATATATATGCCCTGAATAGATATGTTTTCTATGGTTTCAGGGAAAGGCAGAGTAGCCTGTGCTTCCACGGCAGAGGCTATAAACCGGCCTTCGGTCAAATGACCGCCCACAACAACGATATTACCTTCCCGCAGCGTGTCATCCTTGGCATTGACACGCAATGCCCCGATTGAAAACCCGCTATCATCAATATTGGAAACCTGCCCCCGCACATGATATGTCGAAACATCATCTGCCAAGGCCAGACGCGTGGCATAGATAACGCCTTGCCCCCCCCGGAATCCACTTACAATGACAATCGTATCATTCTCCTGCAAATCCTCCATCGGCAAAGCCATAACCGTATCGTGCCTAAGTCGTACGCTCTGACCAAGAACCGTCAACTCCACCTGACCATCGCTATTTCTTGTTTCCTGTAGCGGGCCGACAACCTCTTCTATGATACGGATAGACCGGGCCTGTGTATGGCCGGATGTCTCAACGGCGACAACAGCCACAACCTGACCCAACGCAAGGTTGTCTGTCGTGCTATCCCCATCCCTTTGGGCTATAATCATGTCATCGGGGAAATGAATTTCCACACCATTGACCCATATGCTGCCAAATTTATCAATACGGCCTAATATCCCGGTACCACCTATGCCGCCCGGCTGAACAGCGATGCCCGTACCGCCAATGCCGCCGGGCATACGGCCAAGGGCAAACATCAGTGCGGCAATGAAGAGGGTCGATCCTACTATTACGATACGCAGATCCAAATTCCAGATACGGTTCATGGCTTGCTCTCACTGTCTTTCTCAGCATAAAAATAAATGCCAACTGTTATGCGGTTATTGTCATCCGAAGGTGTTTTTTCTGATTTAATAAGCTGTTGGGCCTCCCGGTTCAGGTCAAGCAGGACGTCCATACCTTCTTTTTTGATTTTCTTTTCAAGCAACCGTACGGCATCCCTGCTCAAGCCATAATGATAGACTGACCGATCCATAAAGGGCTTGTCTCCGCCCGCTATATTATGGCCGGCGGCGGCGATATGATCGTGAATATTCCGGCCATAATGAACCATAAGTTCCGCCATATCTTCCCTTGGCACGAAAGCGGTTTGCTTCAATATCACCGTATCGTATGGCCCAAGACATAAAATTTTCCGCTTCACAAGGTCATCAAGTACCGCACGGGGCCGGATATCGGTGCTGATTGATCTAACAAGATTTTCAAATGAAGGGATATTGTTCTTGGTTTTAAAGCGGGCAAGGACCGCCGGATCACCGTACTTGTCATTATAATCTGAATCACCGAGCCATTTTGCAATGATCTGCGCCCCAAGGGAGTTCGCCCCATGGGCCTGATCATCTGCTTCGGTCTGCTCTCGGAATTTTTTTATGTCCTTACGATGCACCCCTGTGATGAGGGATATTCGGCTGGCGGTTGGCTTCTTTCTGGGGTCGAGGCGAAAATCTTTATCCACCGTATCGACAAAGGTATGCTTGAGCATTTCTGCCAACATGGGGAAGGTAACACCATTTGCAATGAGGGTTTTGACAAGCGGCCTCAGGATACGGCGAATAGCCTTCAGAAAAAATTCTGAAGGCTGTCCTGAGTTTATCACTGTCTGTTTATCATTATTCATTACATCTCTGGTTATTTGATGATTGAAATTATCAGAGCCGCCGTCTCTGGTACCTTATGTTAAAATTCAGCGCCAATCTCAAATGATATCAGACTTTCCTGATAGTCCGCTGATAGCAGATTGGACGTGGCGTCGGTATAACGATATTTAAGTCTGGCATTGAACATATCAAAAAATGGAACTTCAAGCATAGCCTCAAGGCTTGCGCGTTCATCATCCCGTGCTACGCCAATGGATGGTGTGATTGCGTCATAATTGCGTTTCACATAACGGCCACCAACCCGAAACCGAGCATCTCTTCCAGCTATAGGAAATTTTACCTGATAGCGGATTTTGAGATCATGGCCACTATAATCAAATTGATCTACGTTGGCATCAAGGCTGTCATAGCGGTAGCTCATCATCAGATAGGTTTTGGATTTATTCATGAAATAAAAGACAGCCCCCCCTATGCTGAGTGTCTGGGCATCACGGTCATCACTTGTTTTCAGGTCTTTATCCGTATAGGAAAAGGCGGCACGGACATAAACCGATGGTGCGGCGAAAAAAGCCACGTAAGGCGATGCTTTATGAATCTGCAAAAAGCTTTCCCCACCAAGGCTGGTATTAATATATAAATAGCTCACCCCAACGTCAAAACCGTCAAATTTCTGTTTGGCAAGGGCCGTGACCACATGGGTCTGAAGATCAAAATTTGTGGCATCTTCATGCAGGCTCTGTGAAAAGCTGTATCCCACGTCAAAAGAAGTTGCGCCACTGGCTTCAAATTCATAGTTGGCGGAAAAATCAATCAGACCGGCAATATCGCCTTCACCCGTATCCACATCCACTTCTTCAACGGTGATATTGCTGTCATATTCAATACCCACGCTCGCATCAATACTAAAGGGGTTGTCGTCCGTGGCATAGGCTGACAATGAATTGATTGAGAGCAGCAAAAGGGCTGTGCTACCCAATATCAATGATCTTTTTGCCTGAAAAGTATTTTTTTTGTTCATCTGATGTTTCCTCTGATAAATCTTATGTTTTAGCCTGACGGGATATTATTATTTACCCCGTCAGGCTTGTAAATCATACTGGTTTAAATTGTGTTACTATAAAGCCTGTAACCGAAATATAGATTTAGTTCGTATCACGAGCTGGTAATATTAAGTGTCATCAGTCGAATCAGCGGCAGCATCACTCGCCTCTTCATCCGCTGCATCTTCTGCGGCTTCCCGAGCAGCGCGCTCTGCTTCCTCTTGGGCGGCATGTTCAGCTTCTTCCTGTGCAGAATCTTCAGCTTCTTCCTGTGCAGAATCTTCAGCTTCTTCTTCTGCGGCCTCAGTCGCTTCGTGTTCAGCTTCTTCTTCTGCTGCTTCACGTGCTTCATCTTCGGCGTCATCCGCAGCAGAGCGTGCTTCATCTTCGGCGTCATCCGCAGCAGAGCGTGCTTCATCTTCGGCGTCATCCGCAGCAGAGCGTGCTTCATCTTCAGCGTCATCCGCAGCAGAGCGTGCTTCATCTTCGGCGTCATCCGCAGCAGAGCGTGCTTCGTCT
>DAOWHQ010000039.1:0-5871 GCA_030641355.1 Alphaproteobacteria bacterium | reverse complement strand
TGAAAAAATCCTAAAGAGGTCTAACGAAGCCTGCAGATGGTCTTTTGCCCACCCTTTTCTCTTGCCCCATTTCCGGTCAACGGCAGATAAAGACATTTCATCAATAATGATGTCCAGCACCGGTCCAGCTTGCCGCTTTGCGGCTGTCATCCGGTCTATCCAATCGCTGTAGTGGTCTTTTAGGCTGATCTCGAATTCAGTTTCAGGCTGACAGTCGTGGCGGCTGGATTGCACCACCACATCATTGAAGCGCGATGTACGTACCTGCGTGCCAGCTGTGATGATCTGCACCGCGCGCCGGATGCGTTGAAAGGCCCATATTTGCTCATCATTAAGAATATTAGACTTCCTGAAACGTACCAACGGGTCTTGCTTTAATTTGGCAATTGTTTCTTTTGTCGGGCCAACGGATAGCCTCTCCTGCGGGCTATTTTTCAAGATAGAATTTTTTAAAATACGTGATTTTTCCAGTGCGCGCTTCAGGCGATTTTTTTTGCGGGCCTTGCGGGATTTTTTAAAAGAGCTTCCGGTCTTAATGCCGCCATTCTGGTCTGTACTCTTTACTTCCGATGCGAATGTTTCATTTAAATCTTCAAACATACCGTTACGCCTCTTATAAAATTACTTGGTTACCGAATCTAATTCCTATAATAGGCATAAATAAGAACAAAGCAAGAACATTTGGTGAAAAATATCTATTGATATCAACTAAAAGTTGTAAGTCTTCTTCGTTGCCCGGCAAAACATAACTTGACCTTTAGGCTACAAAACTGGATTATTGAGCAGCAATCAAATAAAATAAGGTGGGAGATTAAGGATGGGTGTTTTATCCTATGCTGGAGGATTAGGGCTAATATCCCTGACGGTTTATATCATGGTCATAGGCCGGGACTTGCTGGTTCCCTTCATGATCAGTATCGCCATATGGTATCTGATTAATATCCTATCCGATTATTACCATAAGATTCCCATTGGAAAATGGCAGATCCCCCGGTGGTTAAGCTATACTGCATCCCTGCTGACCATTATCCTCGTCATCAATTTCCTTATTGGAATGATCAGCAGCAATATCACTGAAGTTAAGGATGCCGCGCCGCTTTATCAGGAAAATTTCACCAAACTGGTTGCAAAGATCTTTGATCTGCTTGGCATTGATAAGGAACCCAATATTGCTCAGGTCTTCAACCAAATAAGTCTGGGGCCGTTCATTTCAGACCTTGCCGGAACGCTGGCCTCGCTTGCGGGCAGTGCCAGCCTGATCATGATCTATGTTCTGTTCTTAATGCTGGAGCAGAAATATTTTAATGTGAAGCTCACCCGTCTACTGGAAGGCTCACAGCATAAAGAAACTGTCTTTAACATCCTTGAGCATATTTCCAGAGATATTAAAATCTATCTTGGGGTCAAGACATTTGTCAGCGCTCTGACCGGTGGTGCCTGTTATCTGGTACTGGTCACGGTCGGGGTGAATAATGCCAGCTTCTGGGCGTTCTTCATCTTCCTGCTCAATTTCATTCCAACGGTAGGCTCAATGTTGGCGGTATTTTTTCCGGCCCTGCTTAGCCTTGTGCAGTTTGACACCTTCACCCCGTTTTTCATTGTCATCGCCTCACTTGTAGTCATTCAGCTTTGTATTGGCAACATTCTGGAACCAAAACTGATGGGCAACAGCCTGAACCTCAGCCCGCTGGTGGTCATGTTATCTTTAGCCCTGTGGGGAAGTATTTGGGGTATTGCAGGTATGTTCCTAAGCGTACCTTTCACCGTGATTCTGATGATCATCTTCTCCCAATTCCCCAAAACCAAACCCATCGCCATAATGCTGTCCCAAGACGGAAATATCAGGCCACGGGATAGTATGATGGTGGAAGATTAAGTTTAAAGAATTACACCGTCTCGCCGAACAACTCCCGCCCAATTAACATACGGCGGATTTCGCTGGTTCCGGCGCCAATTTCATAGAGCTTAGCATCCCGCAGCAGGCGGCCTGTGGGGAACTCATTGATATAGCCGTTACCGCCAAGAGCCTGTATGGCCTGCAAAGCCATCTGGGTAGCCTTTTCCGCTGAATATAATATACATCCCGCCGCATCCTTTCGGGTTGTCTCACCACGGTCACAGGCCGCCGCAACCGCATAGACATAAGCACGACAAGCGGCAAGCTCCGTATACATATCGGCAATTTTTCCCTGCATGAGCTGAAATTCGCCGATAGGGGTTCCAAACTGTTTGCGATCATGGATATAGGGCAGCACCACATCAAGACAGGCCTGCATGATACCCACCGGCCCGCCGCTGAGCACAACCCGTTCGTAGTCAAGGCCTGACATCAGCACCCGCACCCCACCATCAAGCTGGCCCAGAACATTTTCTTCCGGCACTTCACAATCCTCAAATACCAATTCACAGGTGTTGGAACCGCGCATACCAAGCTTGTCCAACTTCTGTGCGGTGGAAAAACCTTTAAAATCCTTTTCAATGATAAAGGCCGTAATACCCCTTGGCCCCGCCGCTATATCAGTCTTGGCATAAACAACAAGCGTATCCGCATCGGGGCCGTTGGTGATCCACATTTTTGTGCCGTTGAGGATATATCTGTCGCCGTTCTTCTCCGCCCGCAGCTTCATGCTGACCACATCGGAACCGGAACCGCTCTCGCTCATGGCAAGCGCGCCCACATATTCACCCGTGACCAGTTTCGGCAGGTATTTCTTCTTCTGCGCATCGTTACCGTTACGGCTGATCTGATTGATGCAAAGATTGGAATGAGCGCCGTAACTAAGACCTACACTGGCGGAAGCCCGCGAGATTTCCTCCATACAGATGGTATGGGCGAGATAGCCCATTTTCACGCCGCCATATTCTTCATCGACGGTCACGCCCAAGATGCCAAGGTCACCCATTTTGCGCCAGAATCCTTCTGGGAAACTGTTGGTGACGTCAATCTCTTCGGCCAGTGGGGCCAATTCTTTAGCGGCAAAGCTGGCTACCGTATCGCGTAGCATATCAATATCTTCACCAAGATTAAAATTCAATGTTGGATAGGAAACCATCATACTGATCCTTTGTTATTATTTAGGGCTATGGCTACCTTGGAGGCAGGCGCATGACCCAGAAAATCTGAGATATACCAGGCGGCATCAATTATTTTATCAATATCAACGCCCGTCTCAACGCCCATACCGTTCAGCATATAAAGCACATCTTCGGTCGCCACATTACCCGAAGCACCCACCGCATAGGGACAGCCGCCAAGGCCTGCAACCGAGCTGTCAATCACAGAAATCCCCATGTCCAGCCCCGTCAATATATTGGACAGAGCCTGACCATAAGTATCATGGCAATGCAGAGCTAATTTTTCCACAGGAACCTGTTCCATAACAACACTCAGCATATCCCGAATATCCTTCGGCGTGCCCACCCCGATAGTGTCGCCCAGCGATATTTCATAACATCCCATATCGAACATTTTATGTGCCACATCCGCCACCGCTTTTGGCTCTATGCTACCCTCATAGGGACAGCCCACCACACAGGACACATAACCGCGAACGGCGATACCTTCCTGAGAAGCCCGGTCCATAATAGGCCTGAAATGATCAAGGCTCTCGGCTATGGAACAGTTTATATTTTTCTGGCTAAAGCTTTCTGATGCGGAGCCGAAAATGGCAACCTCTGTTGCTCCAACCGCCAGAGCATCTTCCAATCCCTTTAAATTAGGAGTGAGAACCGGATAATCAACGCCGTCTTTGCGGGAAATCCCCATCATAACCTTAGATGCATCGGCCATCTGTGGCACCCATTTGGGGGAGACAAAACTTGTCGCCTCAATCTTGGTCAGGCCAGCAGTAGCCAACCGCTCAATAAGGGCAACCTTAACCTCAGTCGGGACAGTTTTCTGCTCATTTTGAAGGCCGTCACGGGGGCCGACTTCATAGAGACGAACTTTGCTTATGGCTGTCATTCTTCATCCTCAATAATTCGGATTAAAACCTGACCGTCTGTGACCTGATCACCAACACAAAGCGTGAAACCTTCCACCCTGCCACTGATCTGCGCCTTGATAGTATGTTCCATTTTCATGGCCTCCAAAATCATCAACGGCTGGCCCTGCGCTACTTGTTCGCCGTCCTTGACCATAACCTGTGTCACCTTGCCGGGCATGGGGGTGTTGATAACACCGCTGCCGCCATCCTCATCCTCACCCTCTGCACCGGGCAGGTAATGATGCAAATGGCTGACCGTGGCGCCGTGAAAAATGGTAAAATCCTGCCCATCCTTGATAACCTTGGCGGAAATTTTATGACCGCCAACCATTATATCAAGCATAACCCCTTCATGGCGCACGATGTGAACCTCGAATTCATCACCCTCAATGGAAAGAACAAAGCCCTTATTCTGATAAATAACTGACACGTCCCGCATCTGATCATGATCGACAAATGTGAGCGTCGTTTTCAGGTTCATATTCATACGCCAGCCATCGCTATAATCCCATGGATCACCACCTGCTTTATGAGGTTCAAGCTCCGCCATACCCGCCAGCGCTAAATTATGATGATCGGCAAGTTTACCCTTCGGCATCAGGTCGTTGCTAAAACGTTCGATAAATCCCGTGTCCAGATCCGCCCTTGCGAAGGCCGGATGACGGATGATATTACTCAGAAACTCCAGATTACATTTCAGTCCGACCACTGCCGTACCCTCCAGCGCCTTGCTCATCTGACGCAGAGCGGCATCACGGTCATTACCCCAGACAATCAATTTGGCAATCATCGGGTCATAATAGATGCTGACCTCGTCGCCCGCCTCAACGCCAGTATCAAGACGAAAATATTTATTCTGCATAGGGCTGGAAAAATGGCTAAGCCTTCCCGTTTGCGGCATGAAGTTATTTTCCGGATCTTCCGCATAAAGCCGCACTTCAAAAGCATGGCCGATCAGGGGAACTTCATCCTGCGTCAAAGGCAGCCTTTCCCCCGCCGCAATACGAAATTGCCAGTCCACAAGGTCTTGATTAGTGATCAGTTCGGTGACCGGATGCTCAACCTGAAGCCTTGTATTCATCTCCATAAAATAAAAGGGTGCGCCCTCAAGTCCCTTTTGCACATCGACAATAAATTCAATCGTTCCGGCACCGGAATAACCGATAGCCTTTGCCGCCTTAACCGCCGCATCTCCCATTGATTTGCGCATTTCATCCGACATATCGGGGGCCGGAGCTTCCTCAACCACCTTTTGATGACGCCGTTGCAGGGAGCAATCCCGTTCATACAGATAAACCGCATCGCCAAAATTATCACCAAAGACCTGTACTTCGATATGGCGCGGTTTAGTGAGGTATTTTTCAATCAACACATGGTCGTTGCCAAAAGAGGCCTTGGCTTCACGCTGGCAGCTTTCGAGTGAGGATATAAAATCCGCTGATCTTTCCACCAGTCGCATACCTTTACCGCCGCCACCCGCGACCGCCTTTATCAAAACGGGGTAGCCAATCTGGTCGGCCTCAGCCTGCAATATTTTCCGGGTCTGATCAGCGCCCTGATAGCCCGGAACAACCGGAACTCCGGCGGCAGACATGATGTCCTTAGCTTTATCTTTCAGCCCCATCGTGCGGATGCTGTCGGCACTGGGGCCGATGAAAGTGATACCGGCCTTACCGCAGGCTTCGGAAAATTCGGCATTCTCGGACAGAAAACCATAGCCCGGATGAATGGCCTCAGCCCCCGTCCTGATCGCCACATCAAGAATGACATCCGCCAGCAGGTAGCTGTTCTTTGCCTCAGAACCCCCAATATGATGGGCCTCATCCGCAAGACGCACATGACGGGCATTGCTGTCCGCATCTGAATAAACCGCAACGGTTTTGAT
>DAOWHQ010000106.1:0-10138 GCA_030641355.1 Alphaproteobacteria bacterium | reverse complement strand
GCTCGCCAGAGGAACCTGCGCGGACTGTTCACCGGTTGAGGGATTAAAAACGGGCGAAAAACGCTCACTTGTGCCGTCATAATGTTCGCCGCCGATATAATGGGTATAATTTTTCATGGTCAAAATCCCTGATTAAAATATTTATCTCCCTTGCAGTTTACTAGAGACAAAAATGCATTTCTATGGCAAAATATTCACAAACGATCTGCAAAAATACACAAGCGAGCTATTATGTACGACTGGAATGATTTACGGTTTTTTCTGGAGCTGTCCCGGCGGGGGCGGCTGGTGAGTGCGGCGCGGAAGCTGCATGTGGATCATACCACGGTCAGCCGCCGCATTGCCGCACTGGAGAATGAGCTGAACGTCCGGCTGTTTGATAAATCACCGCGCGGCTATAAGCTTACCGATGCGGGGATGCGGTTACTGCCCCATGCGGAACAGATGGAGGCGCGCTCAAATCATCTTTATCAGGATATATCGGGCAAGGATGCGCGACTATCAGGGACAGTGCGGCTTGCAGCACCAGAAGGCCTAAGCGCCCATATCATTGCCCATAATATGAGCCAGTTCCGGGAAATGCATCCGGATATTGAGCTGGAGCTGATGGCAGAATCCCGCCGCACCAGCCTGTCCAAACGGGAAGCGGATATTGCCATAACATTGGCGCGGCCCGATTCCGGTCGCGTCATCGCGTGGAAGCTTTGTGATTATCGGCTCCGGTTGTATGGGGTGCAGGAATATTTGGAGAACCGCGCGGCGATATCAAAAATTGATGACCTGAATGACCATGATTTTATCAGCTATATTGATGACCTGATTCAATTGCCGGAACTGCGGTTTCTGGAGCAGGTGATTAAAACACCCCATGTGGTCTTTCGCAGCACCAATGTCATGGCACAATATAATGCCACCCTCGATGGCATCGGCCTTTCCATCATTCATTGTTTCATGGCAGACCTTGACAGGCGGCTATGCCCGATCCTGCCAGAACAAATTTACATTGACCGGGAATATTGGCTTGTGGTTCATGAAGATCTGCGCCATGTGGCCAGGGTTGATGCGGTCTGTCGCTTCCTGACCCAACTTCTGAAAGATCAACATAACCGCATGATGGGCTATAAATAAATGGTATTATTTCCAACTTGACGGTATAGCTATCATAAAAAGCCGGAGCATATGATGACATCTATAGAGTTACAGGATCAAATGAAACAGGCCATGGGGCGGCTAGGCGCATCCGTGACCGTGATCACAAGTCACGATGGTAACCGCAAATATGCCATGACGGCGACGGCGGTAACCTCTCTTACGCTTGATCCTCCGGCACTTCTGGTTTGTGTTAATCAGATAAATGGCCTGCATGATGCGCTATCGCGCGGGTTTGGCTTTTGCGTTAATATACTTCATGGCGACCAACAGAATATTTCCGACACCTGTGCCGGATTACAAAAAGGCGAGGATAAATTCAATCTGGGCGACTGGCAGGCTGATGCGGATAATATCCCGTATCTGGCAGATGCTCAGGCGTCAATTTTCTGCGATCTGGATGATGCCTATGTTTACGGTAGCCATAGCATTTTCATTGGCAAGGTGAAGAAAATTATTACCCGTGAAGAAATCTCGCCGTTGATGTTTCTGGCAGGGAAATATTTCACGCCCCCTAAACCGAAGCCATAACCTCAAAATACCATTACCGCCTGAGTAGCCCGTATGAGCCACTCTAGCTCCTTACCCGCCAGAAAGGGGGCTATTTTCTCCCGAACCTGAACATGATAAATATTCAGCCAGATAATTTCTGCGCTGCTCATCATATGCGCATTGACCAAATTAGTATCAATAGGGACAAAGGTAATGGTCTCAAATATATTCATGAGCCGCTCTTCATTCTCAAAATGAGTCGAACGGACAATCATAAGATTTTCGATACGGATACCATATTCGCCGGTCTTGTAATAGCCCGGTTCATTGGACAGAACCATTCCCGGCTTTAAAGCAACTGCCATCCCACGTTGGGATATGGACTGCGGCCCCTCATGCACGCCAAGATAACAACCGACCCCATGACCGGTTCCATGATCATAATCAAGACCAACATCCCACAGAGATTTTCGCGACAGGGTATCAAGATGCGCCCCCGGACGCCCCACTGGAAAACGGGCCTGTGCCAGGGCAATATGCCCCTTCAACACCCGGGTGAAGCGGTCGCGCTGTTCTTCACTTGGCTTTCCAATAGACAGAGTACGGGTCACATCCGTCGTCCCATCCAGATACTGCCCCCCCGAATCCAGAAGATACAGCATATCCCCAGTAATTTTCCGATTGGACGCCGGACTTGATTTATAATGGACAATGGCCCCGTTTGGCCCGGCACCGGATATGGTATCGAAACTCAGGCCCTGAAAATATCTTTGTCTTTTTCTGAACTCCAGTAATTTTTCAGTGGCACTCAGTTCGTCAATTTCACCTTTGGCAACATTCTCATCAAACCAGAATAAAAATTTACACATGGCCACACCGTCCCGAATATGGGCAGCCCGCATTCCGTTCAATTCTGTTTCATTCTTACAGGCTTTTAACAACTGGCAGGGGTCATGCTTTGCAACAATCTCCGCGCCGCCAAGTTCCAAAGCATCCATGACCGCGGCGTGACTAAGTTTCGGGTCCACCAGAATTTTTTTGCCACCCCTGCCGATAGTTTCAAGGGTTTTAAAAAAGTCTGCATAGGGTTTTATTTTAATGTCTTTGCCTAAATGATCCCGAACCTCATCTGAAATCTTGTCCTCATCCACAAAAAAATCAGCTTTGCCCGTATTTTTCAAAATAACATAGCCAAGAACAAGTGGCGAATGTTGCACATCACCGCCCCGAATATTAAGCAGCCAGGCAATACTGTCGAGGCTGGTTAAAACCGCAGCCTTCAGGTTATCCGCTTTCAGTTCTGCACATACGCGGTCCCGTTTGTGTTTGGAACTTTCCCCAGAATATTTCAGTTGATAGGGAAAAGCCGGTTTTTTAGACGGTTTGGGCCGGTTTTTCCAGATATCATCAATGGGGTTGCTTGCCACGGGCAGCAATTTAACGCCTTTGTCTGTCAATGCCTTTGATAATTTCTTTATCCAGCCCCGCATATGGAGCATGGGATCATAACCGATCCGGTCGCCTTGTTTCAGTTGGGCAATCAGCCACTCCGCCAGCTTGTCATCATGGAGGCTTAAGGGTTCAAAATTCTTAACATTAACCTGCTGTTTGACCTGAAGTGTATAGCGACCATCCACATAAATAGCCGCCCGGTCCAATGTTACCGCACAGAGGCCGGCCGAACCGGAAAAGCCAGTGAGCCAGTCCAGTCTTCTGGTCCAGTCCGGCGTATATTCACATTGATGTTCATCAGCATGGGGAATTAAGAAGCCACTCAGATTCAAGCCCCGCAAGCTTTGACGTAATGCTAATAGTCGGTTTTGCATTCTGCTCGCCCTTAGAATCACTTTACTCAGCGCTATTAAGCACTTTATCTATGGCCTGAGTCAATGCAGCAAGTTCATGGCTTTCAATGGAAAATGACGGTGTAAGGTAAATAATATCTCCGAAAGGCCGCAACCAAACCCCCTCATCGGCGAAACGCTGGCGCAACTTTGCCACATCACCGATATCTTTCATCTGGATAACCCCTATAGCCCCCTTGACCCGCACATCTGCCACACCCGGCATCTCACGAAACTGTTCCAACGACTGATTAAGATGCCCTTCTATGCGTTTGACCCGCTCCAATACCGGTTCATCCCGAAAAATATCAAGGGATGCATTTGCCGCCGCACAAGCCAGCGGGTTCGCCATATATGTTGGCCCATGCATGAAGGCCTTGTCTGGATCGTCTGAAAGAAAAGCGCCATAAACACGGTCTGTCGCCACCGTTGCCGCCATCGCCACCGTGCCCGCCGTCAGGGCTTTACCCAGACAAATAATATCCGGCGTGACCCCAGCCTGCTCGCAGGCGAACATGGTTCCCGTCCGGCCAAATCCGGTAAATATTCCATCAAGTATCAGCAGAACATCTTGGGTCTTACAGACTTTGGAAATAGCGCTTAATGTCTCGGCCCCGTGAAATTTCATGCCACCTGCACCCTGCACCAGTGGCTCCATGATCACGCCGGCGATCTGCCCTTTATGTTCCGCTAGAAATTCTTCAAATTCTGCCATTTCCGCCGCTGTTTCCGGCAAGGGGCGTAGAAACTGCTGTTGTAGAAATCCGCTGAAGGCCTTATGCATCCCCTGATCATTATTGCCACCCGAATTGCTAACAGCCATGGCCGCCGTGGTGTCGCCGTGATAGCCAGAACGGAAACAGACAAAACGATGGTGGCCCTCTTCCCCCTTATTAGTCCAATATTGCACCGCCATCTTCAGCGCAATCTCCACAGACACCGAACCACTTTCGGAAAAGAAAACATGATTGAGATCACCGGGCAACAGATCAGCCAGACGCTTGGCTAAGGTCGCCGCGCCCTCATGCACCAAGCCACCCAGCATGATATGGGACATATTTTTAACCTGAGCGATTATTTTTTCCTGCATGGAAGCATTGTTATAGCCGTGGCACGCCGTCCACCATGAGGCGATGCCGTCTATCAGCTTGCGCCCATCGGCAAGTTCGATGGAAACGCCATCTGTGGCAACCACAGGCAGGGCATCATCGGCAGTCTGCATCTGAGCATAGGGCAACCAGATGTTGCCATAACCCTCCTTGAACCAATGGGGTAATTCTTTATTCATTACTGACCTTCTGGCGTCATACCAAGGCGGGCGAAGAGTTCCAGATCCGTATTCTGCATTGGGTTAGTGGTCGTCAGCAGCTTTTCACCATAAAAGATACTATTGGCACCGGCCATGAAACACATGGCCTGCATTTCATCATTCATCGCTTCCCGTCCCGCAGACAGCCGCACATAAGAAGCCGGCATAAGCATCCGCGCCACCGCAATGGTCCGGATGAAATCAAACGGGTCCATTTGGCCCTCACCATAAAGAGGTGTGCCCTCTACCTGCACCAGCATATTGATCGGCACACTGCCCGGATGCTCTGGTAAATTGGCCAAAGTCTGCAACATTCCGGCCCGGTCCGCCCTGCTCTCGCCCATGCCGACTATGCCGCCGCTACAGACATTTATGCCCGCGCTACGAACATTTTCAAGCGTGTCCAGACGATCCTGATAAGTGCGGGTAGTGATAATTTCTTTGTAATATTCCGGTGAGCTGTCCACATTATGATTATAATAATCAAGTCCGGCCTGCTTCAAAATCTCAGCCTGTTCCCCGTCAAGCATACCCAGCGTCATACAGGATTCAAGACCCAAATCTGCAACACCTTTAATCATGTCACATACCGCGTCCATGTCCCGACCCTTTGGGCTGCGCCATGCCGCGCCCATGCAATAGCGGGTTGCGCCATTAGCTTTTGCCGCCCGCGCCCCTTCCAGAACTTCCTCCACCGCCATCAACCGTTTCGCATCAACATCAGTTTGGTAGCGGGATGACTGGGGGCAATATTTACAGTCTTCCGGACAGCCGCCGGTCTTGATACTGCACAGCTGGGAAAGCTGAATTTTATTGGGGTTGAAATATTTTCGGTGGATGGTCTGCGCCTGAAACAGCAAATCCATCATGGGCAGATCAAAAAATTCCAGTATTTCCCGCTTGGTCCAATTATGACGGAATCCATCCGGATATGGGGTATGGGTAGACAATTGTTCCGATGATATGGCCATATTCATTCCAAATTACTTATTTTCGCTCAAAATTAGTGACTGTAGCTCCAGAGTCAAGTTTTTTGCTCTTTGATTGACAGATCGCCCCCGATGGCATAATTCAGGATCAGCTTAATATTTTCAAGGTACATATATGAAATCTCTTGATACGTTCGCAAAAAAAAAGCTGAAACCCCTCATTGAACAGGGGCTTAAACGTCATATTCACATCACGGAGCGGGCTGCAAAAGCAAAAGCGCGGCGAGACGGGCGGGAGCTTATTTCATTCTGTTGTAATGATTATCTTAATTTCACCCATCATCCAAAAGTCGTTCAGGCCGCCAAAGATGCCATTGACCGATATGGGGCAGGAAGCGGTGCATCACGGTTGGTCACGGGCAATCACCCCCTGATTACGGAATTGGAAGGACGACTAGCCGCCTTGAAGGGAACAGAAGATGCCTGCATTTTTAGCTCCGGCTATCTGACCAATATTGGCATTATCCCCACTCTCATTGATGCTAAGGATGTTATTTTCATTGATGAGCTGAGCCATGCCTGTCTGCGCGCGGGCAGTAGCATGACCGGGGCTTTAACAGTCACCTTCCGACATAACGATATGGATCATCTGTGCGAATTACTTCACCAGTTCAGAAAAAATCACCAAAACGCCCTTATACTAACTGACGGCGTATTCAGCATGGATGGCGATCTGGCCCCCCTTGATGAATTAAGTATTCTGGCACAGGACAATGATTGCTGGCTGATGAGCGATGATGCCCACGGCCTTGGCGTAATAGGAAACGGCAAGGGCAGCCGCCATATGTTCAGCCCCCTGCCGGATATCCCGTTGCAAATGGGAACCCTGTCGAAATCCATTGGTAGTTTCGGCGGGTATCTCTGCGCCAGCAGGCCCGTGATCCAACTTGTCAAAACCCGTGCCCGCAGCCTGATCTATACCACGGCCCTGCCACCAGCCAGTGTTGCCGCCGCCCTCGCGGCTCTGGACATCATAGCGAATGAACAGGACTATTGCCGCCGCCCGCTTAATAATGCGCGGGAGTTTGCACAGCTGGCTAACTTACCAGAGCCCGCAAGCCCAATTGTACCGATCATCATTGGGGATACGGACAGAACCATGTGTTTTGCCGCCGCCCTTGAACAGGAAGGCTTTCTGGTCACCGGGATACGCCCGCCAACAGTAGCGGACGGCGCAGCACGACTTCGTTTCACCTTTTCAGCGCTTCATGAGAAAAAGGATATCCACGCATTGGTGGCGGCCTTAAAAAAATATGAGATCATAAAATGACCAAGACCATTTTTATCGGCGCGACAGGAACTGATATTGGCAAAACCTATGTCACCTGTATGTTGCTGTGGCAATTGCGGGACGCCGGATATAAAGCTCGCGCCATAAAACCGATCATCAGCGGCTTTGATGAGGATGCGATCGAGCAGACCGATAGCGGCCTGCTGCTTAGGGAAATGGGTATCCCACTAACCCTGAATAATGCCGTCCAAATTTCCCCTTGGCGTTATGAAGACCCAATACCACCCCATCTGGCGGCAGAAAATACCGGACGTACGATTGATCTGGATAAAGTTGTCAATTTTTGTCAGAAGCAAGCCAATGAAGATTTGGACTTTCTCCTGATAGAAGGTGTGGGTGGAATCATGACACCGCTGGATTATGACTATACAACCTTGGATTTAATGCAGAGGCTCAACTGCCATTGCCTTTTGGTTACCGGTTCCAGCCTCGGAACTTTAAGCCACACGATTTCAGCTATAACCTGTATTAAATATATAGGTATTAAGCTGGATGGCCTGATTATTTCCGAGTCGTTGTTAAATTACACTAATTTTGAGGTAATTATTAAAGACTTCAAAAAAATATTTTCAAATATTTCTTTTAAAAAAATCAGCCGTAATGATAGATCCCAGGAAATTTATTCACTGATAGTTTAAAATATTTCAATGGGCATATTTTTCCCTTTCAAGCATAATCTACCGAGCAATCAATTTACCAAAACGAATAATATTCAATCATATCCTATGCTTAATTATATGGCGCGTCTTTTGCATTAAAATTATGTGAAGGAGAATGCCGTGAATCAGCAAATTTTAATAAACACGAACGAAACCAATGCTTCTAGCTATGCGGATCTTTCTATTCTTGAGTTGGTTCAGGAAATGAAGAATCTAGGCGCCGACCCAAAACCGCTGATTGAGATCGCGGCATTAGACCTTTTTTCCCAATATGGAGCAAAGGCTCTTACCTATTCCGAATTGATGCTTGATCAGATGATTGAGGAAGATAATCCCAATGGCCTATACCTCTGGGACGAGCTTAATGGAATACTGAGTAATCTTCTTTTAGTACCTCAGAAAACTTTTCATTAAATTTTAGTTGTTTTATTTTATAATTATTCGTATAATGAACTTATAGGTTGTATTTTTATACTAATCCCTTGAAAGGTCATTACATGACCTTTCATCTGCCTGACTGCCTCGGTGAAGTTCTCGAACTTCATCGAGGTCTTTTTTTTATCTAAAACACACTCTAGCTATTAGCCTATTTCAGCCAACCACGACATAGCTTCTATCAGGTAAAAACCAAAACTTTGCAGAGATCCTGTAAATATGGCCAGACCCGTTACCAACAACAGAACCCCGATAACAAGCTCTATGGTGCGCATATGTTTTTTCACCCTGCTAGAGGCTCTCAAAAATTTATTGATAGCCACGGATGCAATAATAAAAGGAACACCAAGCCCCAGTGAATATACCGCCAATAGAGCAACACCCTGAGAGAAATGCTCCTGAGTGGCCGCCAGTGTGAGGATTGTGGCGAGGATAGGTCCGTTGCAGGGTGTCCAGCCAAAGGCAAATGCCAGTCCGATCACATATGCCCCGATCAGCCCTTTTTGCTCACCGCTGGTCTGGAAGCGGGCTTCTTTATAAAGAAAAGATAGTTTTATTACGCCTGCGAAATGAAGACCGAGGATCATGATCATTACGCCGGATATCTTGGAAAAGATTTCTTTATATTCCTGCAGAACTCCCTGTACAGCAGATGCCCCGGCCCCCAAGGCAATAAATACAGTAGAAAAGCCAAGCACGAAAGCCACGGCAGGCCAGAACATGGCCCACTTAGCGATCTTCTCGCCCTCGCTTACGTCCTGATAGCTGTTCCCTGTTATAAAACAGATATATGCCGGAACCAGCGGCAGCACGCAGGGAGACAGAAAACTGAACATTCCGCTAACTACGGCGACTAAATATGAAATTTCGATACTATCCATGAGTTTCCTTTTAGCGTCTCAGCTAGAATCTGCAAGGAATATTATATCACAAGGATGTTATCCGCTCATTTTCCGGGACAGGAAGCCGCCGAGCCAGCCCGCGAATAGCGCCACAATAATCGCCATAATACCATAATAGGCCGGATGTTCGTGGGCAAATCTAAAAATAAGTCTTTCCAGTCCGGCCTTGCCAACCTCTAAAGGTGACTGCTCGCTCAGGAGCAATTCTCCGTCCCTTACCAGATGCACATCCACCTGATAATCCCCCACTGGCATATTGGCGGGAAATTCTAAAATTGCCCGAAACAGGATACCATCCAGAACGCTAATGGTTCCCTCCTGTTGGTTGTAGAGTTTTTTGGCCTTCATATTTCGAATAAATCCAGCGCGAAATTCTTTTCTTTCTTTGGGACTTAACGATTCAACAAATACAATCTTAAGTTGTTTTAGTCCTGCTTGCAGCTCTATCAGCTGATCCTCTGAAAGAATTAGGTCAAGTGGTCTAGTGGAGGTGACCGCATAATAGCCCTGCACATCTTTTAGAGTCCTGAAGTCCTTATTTGCCCATATAGGGCCAACCTGTTCCTTGCGCCGGACTACCATGTCATGGCGCGAACTTTGCACCACAACAATGATGTCATAATCCATACCCTCTATGGTAACGCCATGGCCGCCGTCCGCTTGGGGAAGACCCCGTTCAATGGCCCCAAAGATAAGCAGTTCCGTTCCGGAAAATTCAGAGGTAATTTCAATGACATGGCTCGACAGGTCCGTAACCATACGTTCCGCCTGCGCAGACTGCGCCAGCCATAGACTAAAAAGCCAAACCAGACCCATATGTCCAAGAGAGCGTATCAATGGACAACTCCCATTGTTGTAACCGAATAAAGCTCGCCCGGCTCCACCACCAGATCAATAGCCATTTTGATACAAACCACCAACACCAGCATCGCCAGCAGGATACGTAACTGCTCCCCCTTCAGCTTCAGCCCGACCCGAGCACCTATCTGCGCCCCGATCACCGCCCCGACCAGCAGGATCAGCGCCAGCACCACATCGACAGTCTGGGTATTGACTGAATGCAGAAAG
>DAOWHQ010000171.1:0-9170 GCA_030641355.1 Alphaproteobacteria bacterium | reverse complement strand
ATTTCTTCCGTGATCCCGAACGGGTAACGCCGACCAAGGACGGTTTGGTCGTTAGTCCTGCTGATGGGGTTGTTCAATCTGTTTGTGACGCAGTCCCGCCACAGGAGCTTGAACTTGGCGATGAGGTTCGCACCCGTGTCAGTATTTTCATGAATGTTTTTGACGTTCATGTGAACCGTGTTCCCGTTAATGGCACAATTTTGAAACAGGTTTATACACCGGGTAAATTCCTTAATGCTTCGCTGGAAAAAGCCAGTGTGGATAACGAGAGACACGCATTGTTGCTCAAATCCAAATCGGGCAAAGAATACGCCTTTGTTCAGATTGCGGGCCTGATTGCACGGCGCATATTATGTTGGGCGGAAGATGGCAAGGAATATGGTGCTGGGGAACGGTTCGGCTTGATACGTTTTGGAAGCCGGGTGGATATTTACCTGCCTAAAGGCGTTCATTCCATGGTCTGCGTAGGTCAGCGCGCGGTTGCCGGAGAAACCATCATCGCTAATGAAAAAACCAAAGAGCGTAATCGCGAAGGCGAAATTCGTTAGGATATAGTTCGGAATTCATTTTATGCCCAGTTCCAATAATAGACATATTTTTCCCATCCGCAGTTTGATACCAAATGCCATAACGGTGCTTGCCATATGTGCGGGAATGTCAGCCTTAAGGTTTGCTATCCTTGGTCGCTGGGAGGGGGCTGTGCTCGCGGTGCTTATTGCGGGCGTTCTTGATGGGCTGGATGGACGCATGGCGCGGCTGTTGAAAGGCACATCCAAATTCGGTGCGGAACTGGATTCTCTGTCTGATATCGTTTGTTTCGGCGTGGCTCCTGCTGTGATTATGTATACTTGGGTGCTGCGGGATGTGAAAGGGATCGGCTGGCTGATCGCCCTTATCTTCACCACGGCGATGGCCCTGCGTCTGGCCCGCTTTAATACCATGAGCGCAGATGAAGATGTGGATAATGAGGAAAAAAGAGATTATTTTGCCGGTATTCCGGCACCGGCTTCAGCTGCTTTGGCTTTATGGCCGATGATACTGTATTTCCAGACCGGAATTGAATTTTTGAAAAACCCGGTTTTTTGTATAATTTATCTGGGGGTAATTGCGGCATTGACGGTGAGCAGTATCCCAACTTTTTCATTCAAAAAAATGAGTATCAAAAGAGAATTTGTGCTGTTCTATCTGCTGGGAATTTCCATTTTGGCAACTCTTTTAGTTACGCAGATATGGGCAACTACGTCGGTGGTGGGGCTGTTATATATTATGACGATTCCCGTGGCCGTAATTCGGCACAGGCGAAAATTCGGCAAAAAGGCTAAGAATGTAATATCTCCTGAGCAGGATAAAGAAACCAAAGAATAAATTAATCTTGCACTTGGCCTATTCTAAACGTATGTTTTAAACAGGTTATATAGCTATTTGCATTAACAATAAATTTCTGACAAAGCAGATCAGTAATGAAAACTAAAAAATCCAAGGGGCCGGACGCCAAGGAAAGAATTCTTGATGTCTCTGAAGAATTATTTGCTAATGGTAGCTTTGC
Organism: Alphaproteobacteria bacterium; assembly: GCA_030641355.1. Lineage (GTDB taxonomy): Bacteria > Pseudomonadota > Alphaproteobacteria > Sphingomonadales > Emcibacteraceae > Paremcibacter. Next base: position 7,624 of record DAOWHQ010000171.1, on the reverse strand, counting down.
AAGTGTATCGGTTCGCTCCGTTACCTCTAAGGCAGAAGTTAATCTATCCGCTGTGAATTATTATTTTGGCTCCAAACAGGGTCTGTTCCACGCGGTATATGTGAGGCGGGCGACCCTCATGAACCATGAGAGATTACACCTGTTGCATGAAGCCGATGAAAAGGCGCAGGCAGAGGGGCGGGATATTCTGCTCAGTGAGCTGATCAGCGCCATGCTTACGCCGCCTATATTCTGGCTTTGCGATGAAGAAAAGGGTTTTTCAGTCTATATCCGGTTTTTGGCGCGGGCTTACCTTGAAGAATCCAGTGATATGGACAAAGTGTTGCGGCAGGAAGTGGATGTATTTGATCGTTTCGTGCCCTATTTCCAGAAAATAAGACCCGAATTAACTAAGGAAGATATTTACTGGCGGATTCATTTTATGATGGGTGTCATGCATCACACCATCAATCATTTTCACAGAATTAGCCTGTTGTCTCACAAGGCCTGTGAGAAAGGTTCAAGTGAAGATACCCGCGACCGGTTGGTTAATTTTTGTTGTGAGGGGTTTTAGCCGAAAAGATCATCAATGGTGCTCTGATCAAGATCCTCACCATCAAGTTTTTCTTCGTCTTCATCAAAATAATGGTCAATGCTGTCCTGCTGGATTATATGTTTTTCACCATTTATAATGCCGCCACATTTTTCGATCAGGGCTATCATCTTGGGGGTGTAGTCGTCTATGATTTTTTGCAATTTATCCATATCACCCAGCTCGATTTGTTCTTCTAATTTGGCAATGGTGCGTAAAATCAGTTTATTCATTCGGGAGACCACTTGCTCAAATGGCAGGCGGTATTCTTCCGGCGAATGTTCATATGCCTCGATGGCAAGATGCTTCGCGCTAAAGATACTGTCGTCAAAATGTTCCTGATAGCTTTTTGGCGCCCATTCCCGAATATCCTCAATACAATCGGGCATTGAGGGGAACATATCTATAAGCATATGAACCTCATTGAAATGGTTTAGGTAATCGGTAGCAAGCAAGGTAAGAGAATTGATATTCTTATCTTTTACTTCATCTTGATATCGCTTGTAATGGGGCAAAGGAACGGTTCTTTTGTTAGTGTTGCAACCTTAAGTGTGAATGGAAATACCTAACATATGGTTCATGAAAATACAATTGCCGCGCAAAAAAAATCCCCAGCCGCCCTGTATAAAGGAGGCTGGGGAAGTTTAGATTTATTTATTATACGGAGTAATAAAGTTTAAATTCAGCGGGATGGGGAATCACTTTCACAATGTCGATTTCTTCTTGTTTCAGTACAATATAGGCATCGATTTGGTCATCAGAGAATACATCACCTTTTTTCAGGAATTCACGGTCCGTATCCAACGCCGCCAGTGCTTCCTCAAAAGAGGCCGCAACCGTGGGCACTTCGCTTAATTCTTCCGGTGGCAGGGCGTATAGATCTTTATCCATAGCATCGCCGGGGTGGATTTTATTCTCGATCCCGTCAAGGCCCGCCATCAGCATAGCAGAGAAGGCCAGATACGGGTTCGCCGTTGGATCGGGGAAGCGAATTTCAACACGCTTGCCTTTCGGGCTGGTGCTGAAAGGGATACGACAAGACGCAGAGCGGTTGCGGGCGGAATAAGCCAGAAGCACAGGAGCTTCAAATCCGGGCACCAGTCGCTTATAACTGTTGGTGGAGGCATTGGTGAAGGCATTCAGTGCCTTGGCATGTTTGATGATGCCACCAATGTAATAAAGTGCCGTGTCGGACAGGTCCGCATAGGCGCTACCGGCGAACAGAGGCTCACCGTCTTTCCAGATTGACTGATGAACATGCATACCGGAACCATTATCTTCTGCAATAGGTTTTGGCATGAAAGTTGCTGTTTTACCATGCTCATGGGCGACCTGATGGGTGACATATTTATTAATCTGTACCCGGTCGGCAGTCTGCACCAATGTGCCGAACATCATACCAAGTTCATGCTGTGACGGAGCAACTTCATGATGATGCTTGTCCATGGGCAGGCCAAGCTCTTTCATGATCGTAACCATTTCGCCACGAATATTTGCACAGGTATCAACGGGCGCTACGGGGAAATAACCACCTTTAACACCGGGGCGATGACCCTGGTTGCCGTATTCTTCCTGACGGTTTGAATTATAGGGGCCTTCCACATCATCGAGGGAGAAGGACGCGCTATTGTAACTCACGTCAAATTTCACATCATCAAACATGAAAAATTCAGGCTCAGGACCGAAATAGGCTGTGTCACCAACGCCGGTGTATTTCAGGTATTCTTCAGCGCGTTGTGCTGTGGAGCGCGGGTCACGGCCATAGCCTTCACCAGTTGCGGGTTCCAGAATGGAGCAGAAAAGAACCATTGTGGGCTGATCCATGAAAGGGTCCATTGTGATGTAGGTTGGGTCTGGCATCAAAATCATATCTGATTCATTGATGGCTTTCCAACCGCTGATGGAGGAGCCGTCAAACATGACGCCTTCTTCGAGCATATCTTCATCAAAGACGTCGGCATCCATGGTGAGGTGCTGCCATTTGCCCTTTGGGTCCGTAAAGCGGAGGTCCACAAAGGCAATATCTTTATCTTTGATCATTTCAAGGACAGTATTTACATCTGACATATTTTTATTTCCTGATTATTATGGGTACAAAAAAATTACTAGATAGCATCGTCGCCGGTTTCACCGGTTCTAATGCGTATGGCTTCTTCAATATTACTGAGAAAAATTTTACCGTCCCCGATACGGCCAGTTTTAGCAGCTGTTTGAATGGCTTCGATGGCCCGTTCTACCAGATCATCGCTTAACACGATCTCGATTTTCACCTTGGGCAGGAAGTCAACCACATATTCTGCTCCACGGTAAAGCTCGGTATGGCCTTTCTGGCGACCAAAGCCTTTAGCTTCGGTAACGGTAATGCCTGACAGTCCAACTTCATGCAGGGCTTCTTTAACTTCATCCAGCTTAAAGGGTTTGATGATTGCTTCTATTTTTTTCATGGCTCGGGGAACATCCTGACTATCAAATTTAAATTCAAGTTGGTAATTATGTTTCTATGTTATAAAGCATTTTTCGTGCCAATTTTGAGTGAGCTGGGAAACTGTGAAAATTCAAGGCGGGCAGGTAATATTATTGCCCCCTGCGGCGGCTTCTGCCTAAAAAATAGGCAGATAATGATTAAAAAACAAGCAGGTAGATTTGGTCATGGGGATTGGATAATTGAAAAAGGCAAATTCTTCTCTTGACCCTGCGCTGAACTGGACGTAAAAGGGCGTCACTCAAACCTGTGGCGGGTGTAGCTCAGTTGGTTAGAGCGCCAGATTGTGATTCTGGAAGTCGCCGGTTCAATCCCGGTCACTCGCCCCACTTTCCCCTTTGATATATTCCGCCAGAAACTAGCGAATATGTTGCTTTTTTAACTCATTTTCAATGTGGGTTAGAAGTTTGACAGATAATTCAGAATCCCCTTTCAGGTCCCGCCTCATTATAACGTCAAAACTGTCCAGAAACAGGGTATTGATCTGTGGGTTTGGTTGTTTTCCCTGTTGTTCTTTTAAAAGTCGCTTGAACCAGCCGGATATCTCGGTAGCTAGAGTCCATTCAAATGTACCAGCCTGACTTTGGATGAGGTGACAAATATATATTGCCTCTTCCATCTTCCCCGAATTTATTGTCTGGTTCAATTTCTGGATATGCTGCTCTAATATTTCCTTGTAATGACTGCCTGCTTTATCAATAATTTTTTGAGCCTTAAAGAGCATTTCTTTTTGTTTTAAAGTGTATTTTTCTTTAGCCATCTAATTATCTCCCTCTTGATCATCAAGGGTTATTTGCTTCTCTGAGGGGGGAGGGGTATCTGCCTGCCGTCTGTCCTGCGTGCCATTTAAATCACGAATTCTACGCCTGCGGTCAGGCCCAAAATATACCTCGGAAACAATGAAAGGTCTTTCATTAAAAATCGCGTTGCTCATTTTGTCCATTATTTGCTCTGGCGAGATGGGTTTTGCCAGAATTTCAGTGATTCCAACGTCTCTGGCATTAAGAATAGAGTGAAGGCCAGTAAGTGCTGTACATAGAATTATCGGGGTTTTTTGAATTTTTTTTACTGGTGATTTGCGGATATATTTAGCGAGTTTTAAACCGTTGTTTTTACTCATCATATTATCAACAAATATACAATCATATGAGTTGTTATTTAAGATTAGAATCGCTTCATCATATGTTTTAGTTAACCGTACTTGAGCTACTTCGAAGCTCTCTATAATGGCTCTGATTATTTTGGCTAAATAATCATCATCGTCTACGATCAGAATTTTTTTATTTGTAAAATCCGGTGTGATTGGATTACTTCCTTTGCCTAGCTGAATAATTTAACTGTTGCTCTATGTCTAGCGTATCATATTTGAAAAAAAATGGATTAACAACATATGGCAATAGAAATAAATATCAAAGTATACCATTGCACTGATTTTGAATTTATTCAGCTTTTAATTTTTATGGCTATAGCTATACTCCCCCTTTAGAAAAGGACTATAAATGAGTATTGAGGATAATACCGAAAGGGATAGTACGATATCAAAGGGAATAAAATGGGGCCCCTTTACAGCGCGCTTACCTATAGTTCATATGCGTGTCGAATGGCCGGAACTCGCGCAGGGGCTTGTGGTTGCTGCATCAACTGGACTTGCATTGGCACCGCTTCTTATAACGGCCTTTGGTCTGACTTTTGAAGAAGCAATTACCATTTCCATAATTCACACTATTCTTATTGCCTCTCATGTGGTGTTGTTTGGTGAGCCCTTCGCTCCGGGCTGGGTAACACCTGCCTTGCCCATATCATTGATCTTTGTTCTGGGAAATTATGATACGCCCGTTGAGCGGTTTCAGATGATGACGGCATTATCGCTTGATCTGGCTTTTTTGCTTTTTTTCCTCGGCATCACAGGGCTTGGCAAAAAGCTTATTCTTCATATTCCAACGGCTATCAAGGCCGGCATTATACTGGGAGCGGCTTTTGCGGCCTTCAAGCGGGTTTTTGTCGATGATTTCAAGACTATAGAGGCCATGCCTGTCGCCATGACCTTGGCTCTTGTCACCTGTCTCATTGTCTCTTTTTCCATACCATTTCAGAAGATGAAACTGAAAAACAAAGGCCTTGCCATGGTGGCGAGCCTTGGCCTTCTGCCGGGTTTTATCGTCGCGGGTATTGCGGGGGTTATGTTTGGGGAATTATCTTTTGATATCCAATGGGGCATTATGATACCGCCCTTTGGTGATTTGATGAGTAAAGTATCACCTTTTTCAATAGGCTGGCCGCCCGTTTCTTATTTTATTGAGGCGATCCCGCTTGTCCTGATTACTTATACCATCCTGTTTGGCGACCTGTTGACCGGTATCGCCATTTTAAAAGAGGCTGAACCCTCCCGTCCCGATGATAAAATAACGCTGGATAGCAGCCGGTCCCATATCGTCATTGCTATCAGGAATGTTTTCATGGGGCTGTTCGCACCCTTTTTTCCCACACAGGGCTGTCTGTGGACAGGAGTTCATGTTGTTGTCGTGCAAAGATGGAAAGAAGGCCGGGATAAGATGGAAAGCCTGATCGGTGGCATCAGTGCTTATTATATGTATGGGTTTCCGGTGTTGCTATTGCTTCTGCCTGTGGTGACGTTCCTTAAGCCCTTCATGCCTATTGCCTTGGTGCTTACCCTCATATTAACCGGCTTTGCCTGTTCTTATGTGGCGTTAGCTATGCCAAGGGGTAAAGAGGAAAGAGGTGTTATGCTGCTGACCGCTTTTTTCCTGGTATTTTTTGAACCTTGGGTGGGGCTTGTTGTGGGTATTCTGGCGGCACTGCTTTTGATAGGTGCTGACGCCTTTAGGCTGAAATCAGAAAAGCTTTAAATTTCCAGAAGTGTTTTAAAGGTATCGTCAAGGGTTTTAAGGACCAATGCGTTGGCTTTATAGGCATGGCTTGCCCTTTTTAGCTCGCCAATCTCGGTGGGTAATGACACATTCGGAATGTTGACGCCTCCCTGCTCATTGGCAAGGGGTGAGGAGGGATCATATATGGTAAGGCTCGCCGGAGATACTGGTACAGTTCTAGCACGCGTTCCACCGGAGCCTGTGGTGGTTTGTTCCACCCGCACGGGGGTATAGCCGGGGTTGAATGCCAGCCCGTTCGGTGCGGCTCTCTTGGGGGTGGATTTGACCTGCATATTGGCAATATTGCTCGCCGCCGCATTTAGGCGGGTGGTGGAAGCAATTAATCCTGATACACTTGTCTGTATTGCCTTGAACATTCTGTTCTTTCTCTGGGAGACGGTTTATCTGCTAGATTTGGGAATTATATTGTGGGAGTTCTAAGATTGCCTTAATGAATAGATAAAATTAAGGTTATTTTTGTGCAGCTTTGGCGAGGGCATGAGCCAGATTGAGTGATCCCTGAAGCCGATTTTCAATCTTAGACCATTTCCGCACATACACCAGCTTGTGATCAGGCCTCAATTTGGTGACCGTTGTCTGGCTGGAGATAAATTCAATTAACCCCGCAGGATTGGCAAATTTAGACCTACGGAAGGTGACAATGGCGCCTTTTGGTCCGGTTTCAATCTTTTCAATTCCGGCAAGGCGGCAGAAATGTTTGATCAGGATAATTTTCAGCAGATGTTCTACCTCTTCCGGCAGATCCCCGAACCGGTCAATAAGTTCGGCACCAAAGGCATCAATCTCCCGCCGTCCTTTCAGGTCAGCCAGCCTTCGATAGAGCGACATACGCAGGTTCAGGTCGGGAATATAACTCTCCGGTATCATAACCGTTGCCCCCACGTTGATCTGAGGTGACCAGATGCCGTCTATTTCCTCGTCCATGATGCCGGATTTGGCCTGTGCCACGGCTTCTTCCAGCATATTCTGGTATAGCTCCATACCCACTTCTTTGATATGGCCCGATTGTTCCTCGCCGAGCAAATTCCCGGCACCCCTAATATCAAGATCATGGCTGGCAAGGGTGAAGCCCGCCCCCAAAGTATCCAGGGTCTGTAAGACCTGAAGCCGTTTTTCGGCTTGCGGGGTCGGCAGTCTGCGTGGGGCCAGTGTGAGGTAGGCATAAGCGCGGATTTTCGAGCGGCCTACTCTTCCGCGAAGCTGATAAAGCTGTGCCAGTCCAAACATATCTGCCCGATGGATAATCATGGTATTGGCAGTAGGAATATCAAGGCCGGATTCGACGATGGTAGTGGAGATCAACACATCATATTTACCGTCATAAAAGGCATTCATGATATCTTCAATCTGGCTTGGGGCCATTTGACCGTGGGCAGTGGCAGTCTTGACCTCCGGCACATATTCTTTCAGGAAATCTTCAATTTCTTTCAGGTCGGATACCCGTGGGCAGACATAAAAACTCTGGCCGCCCCGATAATGTTCCCGAAGCAGCGCCTCACGGATGACCAGACTATCCATAGGCAGGACAAAAGTGCGGATTGCAAGACGATCCACTGGTGGCGTCGCAATCAGGCTTAAGCCCCGCATACCGCTCATGGCCAGTTGCAGGGTGCGCGGGATAGGGGTCGCGGTCAGGGTCAGCACATGGACATCATGTTTCAT
>DAOWHQ010000236.1:0-12420 GCA_030641355.1 Alphaproteobacteria bacterium | reverse complement strand
CTGGAAACCAGTGGCAAGCCATTTGCGGCGGCCATCAATGGTCTTGCTCTTGGCGGGGGCTTAGAAATCTGCCTCGCCTGTCATTACCGGGTTGTGGCGGATAATCCCAAGCTCACCCTTGGCTTCCCCGAAGTTCTGGTCGGACTATTACCCGGTGCGGGTGGCACACAACGTCTGCCGCGCCTGATGGGTGTGCAGCCGGCGCTGCCGTTCCTGCTACAGGGTAAAAACATGAACCCGAAAAACGCATTGGCTAACAATGTGGTTCATGAGGTCGCCCCTCTGGAAGAAGTTGTTGCCAAAGCCAAAGCATGGATTGCGGGCGGCGGCAAAGCGGTTCAGCCTTGGGACGAAAAACGCTTTAAAGTTCCCGGTGGTCAGGGGGCATTTAACCCTGGCATCGCCCAGACTTTCATGGGCGCGCAAGCCATGGTTCAGAAAGAAACCAAAGGCAATTATCCAGCGGCAGTTGCCATTCTGTCTTGTGTTTATGAAGGCCATCAGTTGCCCATGGACACGGCGATCAGAATTGAAAGCAAATATTTCGCCACCCTGCTGATGGGTGATGTTGCCCCCAATATGATCCGAACATTGTTTGTTAACAAGCAGGCTGCGGAAAAAGGCATCCGCCGTCCCAAAGACGTTCCGCCCATGAAAACCAAGTAACTTGGCATGATGGGTGCGGGCATGATGGGTGCGGGCATTGCTTTTGTCTCTGCCATGGCAGGTATCGAAGTTATACTTCTGGACCGGGAACAGGAATTTGCCGAAAAGGGCAAAGCCTATTCTGAAGCTCTTCTGACCAAGCGTGTTAAGCGCAAAAAAATGACTCAGGAAAAAGCCGATGGTATTTTATGTCTGATCAAGCCAACCACGGATTATGCCGACCTTGAAGGTTGCGACCTGATCATTGAAGCGGTCTTGGAAGATGTCAAGGTCAAGGCCGATGTCACCGCCAAGGTTGAAGCTGTGGTGGGTACAGACTGTATTTATGCCTCCAACACATCGACCCTGCCGATCACCGGACTTGCCAAAGCAAGCCGCGATGAAAACCAGTTTATCGGTATTCATTTCTTCTCGCCTGTGGATAAAATGCCATTGGTTGAGATTATTATGGGTGAGAAAACCGGCGATGTAGCCTTGGCCAAAGCACTTGATTATGTCGCACAGATCAGAAAAACGCCAATCGTGGTCAACGACAGCCGCGGTTTTTACACCAGCCGTTGTTTCGGCACCTATATCACCGAAGCCCTTAATATGCTGGCCGAAGGTGTTGCCCCGGCGCTCATTGAAAACTGTGGCGTTTTCAGCGGCATGGCCGTTGGACCCTTCGCGGTTGGCGACGAAGTCAGCATCGAGCTGAGCTATCATGTGAGCCAAGCCGCCAAGAAAGCCCTTGGCGATGCCTATATCACGCAACCTTCCGACGGCGTTATTGAAAAGCTCTATCTGGAGCTTGGTCGCAAGGGCAAGAAAAATGGCAAAGGCCTGTATGAATACCCCGAAGGCGGCACTAAACATCTGTGGCCCGGACTGGCCGAGCATTTCCCCGTAGCGGAAAATCAGCCGACTGCCGAAGAAGTTACCAACCGTCTTCTGTATCGTCAGGCGATTGAAGTTATCCGCTGTTATGAAGAAGGCGTGCTGACCGCACCGGAAGATGCGGATATTGGCGCCATATTCGGCTGGGGTTTTGCCCCATGGACCGGTGGCCCGCTGAGCATGGTTGATACCATAGGGGTGGCGAAATTCACCGCCGAATGTGACAGCCTTGCCCAGAAATACGGTGTTGGATTTGCCGTACCGAAAATGCTGCGCGACAAAGCCGCCAAAGATGAGAAATTTTATAGCTGAATAATTTAACTTAAAGCGTTATTCTAAAGGTCGGCAGGGAAACTTGCCGGCTTTTTTTATCACTCAGGGAAAACATCATGGGATTTTTAAAATTTATATCAGTACTGACTATCTTCCTTCTAACCACCGGGGTCGCTCATGCCGACTGGATATTGGACAAGGAAAATTCTGGTCTTTCCTATGGGTCAATCAAAAAGAATAGCATTGGCGAAAGCAATCATTTTCAGAGCCTGGAAGGCCGGATCACGGACAAGGGCGAGATCACCCTGTTGATCGATCTTGCCAGCGTGGAAACATGGATTGATATCCGTAACAACCGCATGAAAGAATTTTTCTTCCAGACAGGTGTGTTTCCGGTGGCCACATTGCGCGGGCAGGTTGATATGGGGAAATTCAAAGGCCTGAAAGTAGGCGGGCAGCAATCATTTGATATGGTTTTTGATTTTGACCTGCATGGGCAGAGCCAGACGGTCGAGGCTGAACTTATCATCCTGCGCATGAGCAAAAATACAGTGGTCGTCATGCCGGGTGAAATTATTTTCCTCGATGTGGAAAAATTTAATTTACTTTCCGGCCTTAAAAAGCTACAGAATCTAGCAAAGCTGTCGTCTATAAGCAGCAGTGTTCCTGTAATATTTCATTTGACGTTCAATCTGGTACCATAACTTAAAGAGCAAATTAATGTCTTTCATCTTTAAAACGACCGCATCGGCGGCTGTTGTTTCCTGTGTATTGTCCCTATTTACTATGGCTCATGCTAGAGTATCGCCGGATATTAAGAGCCTTCTTATTGTGGCTTCGGAAAAAGATGATGGCAAGAATCTTGATATGGTGGCAGAGATTGCCATTGCCGCTAATCCTACCGCAAAAAAAGATATTCAGAAGCTGGTCTTAAACCTGAAACGGGAAAGATCCGAAATAGCCGCCCTTCCGCGGCCCGTCTATTTCAGCTTCAAAGGTTGGGATGGGGATGTGGAAGCTAATTTTCTGCGCTCATCCGGCAACACCAGTCAGGAATCCCTTGGGCTGGCGGGAAAGTTGCATAGGGATGCGGGCCGATACCACCATACAATGAATGGTTTCTTTGACCTCAACAAGAACACTGGCATCAAAGACAAACAAAAATGGGGTTTGGGCTACAAACTGGATTATGATTTCACGGAAACATTATATCTAACCAGCTTCGCCGGATATGAAAATGACCAGTTTGGTGCCTTCCGGGAACGGATCACAACGTCTTTTGGTATCGGTTATCAGGTTATCAATACGGATAGTTTTGGCTGGAAAGTTGAGAGTGGTCCGGGTTACCTGTTCACCCGTGACCTGCCCGACGAAAAATATGATTCAAGCTTTAATGCCTTTGCCAGCAGCATATTCGACTGGGCCATCAATGAACGCAGCGACTTTGCCAATACTACTATTTTTTATTACGGTGATAAAAATATCATTGAGAGCAAAACCGACCTGACCGTTAAAATAAACGGATCGCTCAGCAGTAAACTCTCCTATGATATCAAATATGACCAGAACGCCCCACTAGACAGAAATAAAACCGACACAGTTGCCCGTGCCGGTTTACAGTATGATTTTTAATGTGCGGGCTTATTTATAACGCTCACTATGCAACTGCCATAACCGATCAAAATTACTACCCGATGATAAATGTAATATGATTGCATCCAGCCAATTTTTGTCTAACCATTCTTTCAGAACTTTGCCGGTCAGTTCATCAAACTTAGGGCGCAGTACTGTTCTGAAACCATTTATACTGGCCAGAACTTCTTCACCGACACCGAATGAAGCCTGTTGATCTTCTAACATTCCCAGCTTTTCCAAAGCACTGCCAAACTCACCAGTCAATATTAATTGTTGCTGATATGACCGGGTAAAATCAAGTATGCTATTGAGCACTTCGGTTGGTTTTCCGTCCTCGAACAAAGGCTTTTCGCCCTTGGTTGATAAAAAGTCGGACGTATCATCCATACAGATTATCTGCTCAGAATTTGCATCTCTACTGGCAATAAAAAACGGATAACGTCTTATATAGGCCGGAACATATGTGTTGGGTAACCAGTTATTATCTTTATCCACATACAGATTATCCCCTGCCTTAATGCCCAGAACCGCCATCATGGTTCCTACTTTATCACCAGAGAATATGATCGGGAAATGTTTGGCCGCCTGTGGCAATTCCTGCATCGTAATCGGAACCGCATTCGCCATTGCCGCAAATGCACAACTTTGATTAGCCTTCATTTTTAAATTTTTATGGATTTCGCTCGATAAGGGCGTAATATTATTATACATAATAGGCATCTGAGGGGCCTGTTCTGCAGTAGTATCTTTTTTATCAGTCATAATTTTCCTCTTATTTTCTTGTGATTACATACATACCTTGAGTCGCCAGAAGATTTGCAAAAAATAAATTGTGAAAGGGCATTTTATAGCCCTTGGCATTAATGGCCGTGGATTGTTCCACATGGATATTCTGTAACCCGCAGAGGTTGACGAAATCCCGTATAGTACAGAAATGAATATTAGGTGTGGAATACCACGGACGATCCAATGTCTTGTTAACCGGCATCGTCCCCCGCAAGCCCAAGTTCAACCTTACCTTCCAATGGCCAAAATTGGGAAAAGACACTACGGCCTTTTTTCCCACCCTAAGCAACTGTTCCAGCATCCGGTCAGGATGATTCATGGCCTGCAGGGTTTGGCTCAGGATCACATAATCAAAAGACTGATCAGGATAAAAATCAATATCCTCTTCAGCATTACCCTGTATGACCGAAAGCCCTTTGGCAATGGAATTATTAACACCTTCGGGGCTAAGTTCAATACCGCGCCCGTCCACCTGTTTTTCCCGCACCAGATAATCCAGCAGGTCGCCATCGCCACAGCCCACATCCAATACGGCTGATCCCGGCTCAATTATCCGGGCAATTTCCAACAGATCCACACGAATATCAGAGGCTCTTGACGTTTCTTTAGTCATGACGTCTCTCCCGCCATCACATCTGATTCCGAATTAAGGAATCCGCGCACAACAGCATCCATTTCCGCACATTCAAGCAGAAAACTATCGTGGCCCTTGTCCATATCAATATCGGCATAACTGACCCTTGCGCGGGCAGCATTCAGGGAACGCACGATATGGCGGCTCTCATCCGTTGTATAGAGCCAGTCTGAAACGAAGGACAATACGCAAAAGCGGGTTTTTGTTCCCTGAAATGCATTGGCCAACACGCCGTCATGTTTGGCACTCAAGTCGTAATAATCCATGGCACGGGTGATATATAGATAACTGTTGGCATCGAAACGATCGACAAAAGATATGCCCTGATGGCGCAGATAGCTTTCAATCTGAAAATCCGCATCAAAGCCAAAGGCCAGCTTGTCCCGGTCCTGTAAGGAGCGGCCAAAACGGCTGGTCAGCCCGCTTTCGGACATATAAGTTATATGGGCCGCCATACGCGCCACGGCAAGGCCGGCGTGAGGCGGCTCCGAACGATCAAGATAACGACCGCCCTGCCAGTTGGCATCCGCCATGATCGCCTGTCGGCCCACTTCATGAAAAGCAATATTCTGAGCAGAATGACGCCATGTTGTCGCAATGGCAATGGCCGTTCTCACCCGGTCAGGGAAATCAGCCGCCCACTGCAAAACCTGCATTCCCCCCATGGAACCGCCAATGATTGAAAACAGCTGGTCAATACCCAGATGATCCAGAAGAATCGCCTGTGCCCGCACCATATCGCCAATGGTTATCACCGGAAAATCAAGCCCGTAAGCCTTCCCCGTCTCAGGGTTAATGGACGCCGGCCCCACAGTCCCAGCGCAGGAACCAATCACATTTATACAGATCACATAATAATGATCCGTATCCACGGGTTTCCCCGGCCCGACCATCTTTTCCCACCAGCCGCGCTTTGACGTGATGGGGTTAATGCCGCGCACATAATGATCGCCGGTCAGGGCATGGCAGACAAGTACCACATTGCTCTTGTCATCATTCAGCTTTCCCCAGCATTTATAGGCCATATCGAAAGGGCCTATCTCCTCGCCGGAGTCAAGACGCAACGGATTATCCCGCCCAAGTGTGACCACTTCGGCAAAGCTGTTTTCTTCCATTTCCGTGCGCGCTTCCTTATTCATAAAAAACAACATAATCATTATCTGACAAAAGAACAGTTGAAATTTGCTTCAGATGAATATAATGCGGGAGGAGAAGTATAATAGGGAAAGAGCATGAGTGGACTGGAACCACGTCCGTGGATAAGAAATATTGACATCTATGTGGGCGGCAAATCTCAGGTGGCGGGTACCGGCGAAGTGGTCAAACTTTCGTCAAATGAAAGCGCCTTGGGATCAAGCCCAATGGCCGTAGAGGCCTATCTTGCAGAAGCAGACAAGCTGCATCGCTACCCCGACGCCGCCTACCATGACCTGCGGGCCGCATTATCCGAAAAATATGACATCGAAGCCGCCCGGATTATCTGCGGTATAGGTTCGGACGAAATCCTTAAACTTGCCTGCCGAGCTTATCTTGCGCCGGGTGATGAGGTGATCTTCAGCAAGCATAGCTTCATGATGTATCCCATTGCCGCAACAACCTTTGGTGGCGTGCCGGTAGAAGTGGATGATACGGACTATGTCGCCAATGTGGATAATATCCTCAGCGCTATAACTGATCGGACCCGGATTATATTTCTGGCTAATCCCAACAACCCGACGGGAACCTATATTTCCGTAAGCGAAGTGGAACGCCTGTGGCAGAGTATCCCGGACAATGTCCTGCTGGTGCTTGATAGTGCTTACGGCGAATTTGTCGAGCAAGATGATTATCAGGCGGGAATAGAACTGGTTCAAAAATCAAGCAATGTCCTGATGACCCGCACCTTTTCCAAGCTGTATGGTCTGGCGGCATTGCGTCTGGGCTGGGGCTATGCCTGTGCGGAAGTTGCCACGACACTGGATAGTATCCGCGATCCTTTCAATGTGCCCTCAGCCACACAGGTGGCCGGTGTAGCTGCGCTGAAAGATGTTGAGTTTGAGAAAAAAGCCAAGGCCCATAACATAAAATGGCTGGATTATTTACGGATAGAACTGGAGAATATGGGACTAGAACCCATACCTAGCGTTGCCAATTTTATCCTGATCCGCTTTCCCAGCAACAAGGGTAAATCTGCCGAAGCCGCCAATGATTTTCTACTGGGCAAAGGCTTTATCCTACGTTGGTTACCAAACAGCGGCCTTGGTCACTGCCTGCGCCTGACGGTGGGAACTGAAGAACAAAACCAGCAGGTGATCCGCCTGCTTAAAGAATTTATGGGACAATAGATATGGCGGCATTTGAGCAAATTACCATTATCGGCATGGGTCTGATCGGCTCCTCGATCGCGCGGGCCATTGTGGAAAATAAAGTGACCAGCAGGCTGGTTGGCTGTGATAACAACGACGACCACATTGCGGATGTTGTACGTCTTAAGCTGGTTGATGACATAACATCTGATCTGGCAAAAGCCGTCATAGGTGCCGACCTTATCATTCTGGCAACCCCCGTTGGCACTTATGGTGATATCGGTAAGGTTATATGTCCGCAAATGAAACCTGGTGCCATATTAACTGATGTTGGATCGGTTAAGGCCAGCGTGGGCAAATCGCTATCGCCCCTTATGCGGGATGATTGCCATCTGATTCCAGGACACCCTGTTGCCGGAACCGAGCAATCGGGTCCAAGTGCGGGATTTTCCACCCTGTTCAATGAACGCTGGTGCATCCTGACCCCCCCCGAAGAATGCGAGCCACAAGCGGTTAAAAGACTGGAAGATTTCTGGCAGGCATTGGGCAGCAAGGTGGAACATATGACACCGGAGCATCATGATATGGTTCTGGCCATTACCAGCCACCTGCCCCATCTGATAGCCTATAATATTGTTGGAACAGCCCGCCATCTGGAAGAGGTTACAAAATCCGAGGTTATCAAATATTCCGCCGGTGGTTTTCGGGATTTCACCCGCATTGCGGCCTCAAACCCGACTATGTGGCGCGATGTGTTCCTCAACAACAAAGAGGCCGTGCTGGAAATGCTGGGCCGCTTCAGCGAAGACCTGACCGCGCTGCAACGCTCCATCCGTTATGATGAGGGTGACAAGCTGTTTGAGCTGTTTGACCGCACCCGCCGCATTCGTCAGCAGATCATTGATGCGGGACAGGAAGAAGATGTGGCAGACTTTGGCCGCCATCTGGATGATTGATCATTCCACAACAGGGCTTAGTTCATAGACCGGAACCGGACCCATGTATAATAATCCGTTCTGAAGGCTGATGGACATCTCTTGCGTTTTATTGCCGCCTTGTGCCGTGCTAATATTATCCATACCCCGAATTTTGGCGGAAAAGGCCCCAAGGGGTTTTAAATCCTGATCTAAAGTAATCTCACCACTAAGTTCTATTTTAATCTCCCCTGCCGTCACCTCAAAGTTCTTAATAGCGAGCGTGCCGCCACTATCCCGCCATGCGCCGAGACTTTCTTTTGAATAGGTCGGCAGTCTATCCCCGTTAACCTGAAGATCAATTTTAATTTGATCGGCCTTCTCGCTGAAAATGCCTGCGGGAAATTCATGGCTTATGACATTATCCGCTTCCAGATACAGCTTTATCTGTGTGGGAAGTTCCATATTACCTGTCCCCTGTGACTGGGCGGGACGTAAGATATGAAGCTTTACCTGCTGTGCCTCGGAGAGGGCATCCCCGCCCGTGGTCCAGTTTATTTTTTTAATGACAAAAGAAGCATTCTGAAATTTACCGCTGTCCAAATCGATAACCACGGACGAACGTGTTTTACCAAAGGTCATCGCTAATTCAGGATCTCGCCTGCTACCAATGCGCAACGCCCCGCCTTTAGCTATGATCACGCCATGGTTTAATTTCCACGGAAAGGCCACCAAAGTTATATGGGGTGTCGTCAAAAGTACGGGTGGTTTATTCCGACCCGTTTTTATCACCCGCAGCTTATTGAGCGAAAGCTCCATGCGATAGGGGAACCCGTTAATCTCAAGGTCTTCATACCGAACACTTAAGCCTTGGGATTTCTGTGCGCTGACCCAGTCTTCGACCCTGTCCTCAACCTCACCCGCCATATAATACCAGAATAAGCTATAGCCCAGAACCACAGCCAAGACAGTCGACACCATTATTTTTAAACGCATAAAGATATTCCCAAAATATTAAGCCGACCATCTCTAAACGAATTCTCCATCAAAGTAAATCAGTCAGAGCCCTGTTACCGGTCCCCGACATAATCCAATGGAAAAATATTTTTTAGAATTTATAAGATAATCCCAGAGAGACAACCGGATAAAACCTGAAACTGTCCAGATCATCCCGCACATCATTTCTTTCCTTGGCTATTTCCACCAGAAAATCAGCATCATTGGACAGGGTACCGCCAACGGAAGTCAGGTCAACATTCGCCCTACCGGTAAAGACAACACCCAGATCAACCATGAATGTCCAGCCGCTATCCTTAGCCACAGGATTGCCCCATCCGATTCCGAGATAAGGCGAAACATCCCGGAAATCAATATTGCCCTCCAGCGTACCAACTTCGGCACTGGTGAAAACCATGTCACCAATATCATAGCTGTTGGCGGGTGATGCCTGACCGTCCAGATAATTCTTATCAACAACCGCTCCCCCGGTTATACGAAAACCATTGCCAAGGGCATGCCAGTCAACCAGTGCATTAAAGCTTTTCAATTTCAGGTCAAAGTCAAATTCATTACCACTTTTATCTAGAGTTTTACTGAGTTTAAAATAATTAGCCCCAACCCTCACATTCACTTTTTCAGTTAGCGCGCCAGTGACCTCCAATCCTATTCCCTGACTGCTGGCCTTTAAACCAGCGGCAATTCCTTCGGCCTGTGCAGACCCGCTCACGACCCCTAATGGCCCTATAATAATAATAACAAAAACTGGAATAAATTTCTTCAATATATTAAGTGCCATTAACAGCCTCCTTGTGTGTGTTGACAGTAAATTTTTTACATACCAGCACTTAAGGATTGGTTAAAAATAGCGCCCACTTTGACTATATATTAGAATTTATTTATATAAATGTTTAGCTATAGAGCCGTAGATCAAATCAGGGCTGCGAAACCAACATATTCTGACAGGCCGTTTCTATTGATTCTTCAAGGCGGGCCATAAAATCTTCTTTCTGAAGACCGGGGTCTATGGGCGGTAGAAATTCGATAATAAATGTGCCCTTTTTTGTGCGTCCGTCCTTGGGCCAGAAGACCCCCGTATTAACGGCGATGGGGACCACCGGAACCTGAAGATATTTATATATGCCGAAAATACCCGATAAATATGGGTGCTTTTCACCGGGCAGGGCGCGTGATCCTTCGGGAAAAATAACCACAGAACGGTTATTCTCCATTTCCTTGCGCGACCGGGCCATCATTTTCTTCATAGCCTTCATACCCATGTCACGGTCAATGGGAATATTACCGACCTTCTCACACAGACGACCATAGAGGGGAATATTCAGAAGCTCTTCCTTCATGATGAAGGCGGGGTCATCGATGATGGAATGAAGGACGAAAGTATCCAGCATAGACTGATGTTTCATGGCATAAATAACCGGAGAATGGCTGATATTCTCGCCACCCCATACTTCCATTTTCAGGCCCTGCACATATCTGAGCAAAAAACGGATACTCCATGACCAACAGGTCTGAAAGAACACATGCCAGCGCCGTGGCACGGCTGAAATATATAGGAATGGTGACCATAGGAGACAGGATAATGTTGTCCATCCGTAGAACACAGCCTGAAAAATTGAAGCCCGCAATTGCATCATCCTATTGTATTCCTTGTAATAATTTGTGTCCTATATGCTATTATTTCAGTCAGATATCAAGGATTCGCGTCCGCAATACACTCACCAGATATTTACTATATTCACGGGCTAGTGAGATAACCCGGATATTTTCGGGCCGCCATTGCCCGACAGGATGGGCAATTATAATAATATCAGGCGCAAAACGCCTTATCTCCACCAAGGCTCTGGGCATATGTTCCATCGAGGTAACTACCCGGATGGAAGTCATATGGCTCTTTCTCACCCACCCGGATATTTCTTCCGCATTGCCGACGGTATTTTTTGCTTTCGTGCCGCTTTCGATACAGCAGTCAGCATATTTTTTGAAATGCCAAGTGCTGCATATAACTCTGCCACAGGCACCTCCGCATTGACCCCGGAAATGAAAAGCCTGTCCGCAAGGCCATTTTCCAAAAGCCGTACTGCTTCCTGAAGTCGGCTATTGCCTCCGGTCAGGACAACGATGCCATCGGTTTTCATGTTCATGGGTGGTTTGACCTGAGACAGGTCATAGATAAAATAAAACAGCCCCGCTAACCACATCAATACCAGCCCCAAACCTAAATAAAACATATATTTCATTCAGCTTCCCCTAGACCATCCGTCCCAATTCCCTAAGTACAGTAGCGCGCGCTGTTATCATGGAAATCACCGCCGCAATGAAAGGAATGACCAATAGAACAGCCACCTGCATAATGGGCAATTCCGGCACTGTAACCATTCCTTCCACCAGATCACGGGACAGATATATCAAAGCTATCAGGGTTATATAAGCCACCACGAGTCCTAATATCCCTCCCTTCAGGCCATATTTCATAAAACGATCCTGAAAGGCACGGGCAATCACATCATCCTGCGCCCCAAGGTGATGCATAACAGCCACCGTTTCCCGATTTTCCGCCATGCCGGCCTTGGTGCCAAAAATAACGATGCTGATAGTTGCCAGCACCACCAGCGTCAAAATTACAAGAGCCACATATTCCACCATATCCATCAGGCGCAGAAAACGCCCCAGCCATTGCTGATGATCATCCAGATATATATCCTCTGATATTTTGGCCAGCATCCCCCGTAAAGCATCCAGATCAACCCTCAGACTGCCGCTGATGGTAACATCTAAAATAGCCGGTATGGGAAGGTCGCGGGTCACATTACCTTCGCCAAGCCATGGCTCCAATAATGCTTCAATCTCCACATCATCCAATATACGCACGAGCTCTATGCCCGGCGTTCCTGTCAAAAGTTGAGTGACCTGATCCACCTGTGCATCCCGATTATGCGGGTCTGCGGTTGTAATCTGTACCGTTAGCCGGTTACTTAATGTTTCCGTCCAGTCGCCAAAACTTTTGTTGAGCATCATACTACCCATGAGGGCCAGAGCGCTCAGATAAACCATAATCGCCATCACATAGGGAAGCAGACGTGTCGCCTCATGGTTTTTCTCGTCTGGCAGGAAGGGAATGATATTTTTCATGCCCGATAGCCCCCACCATATTTATCTCTGGAATATCTTTTTGGACTGAATTTATCTTCACCAAGAACTTTGGATTTGAACTCTGCCGGATCAAAGGCCGCTTCTTCAGGCTCAGATAAAGTTTCGCCGGGCCGGATTATCTGCAACCCCCCATCGCGCAGGTGCATGCGGTCCGCCGGAACATTCTTGACAAAAGACATATCAT
>DAOWHQ010000038.1:0-8701 GCA_030641355.1 Alphaproteobacteria bacterium | reverse complement strand
CGAATCAGAAGTGATGAAGCATCACGCTGAGGAAGCCGGGCTACATGACACGGTTATTTTCAATACCTGTGCCGTCACCGCCGAGGCCACACGTCAGGCCCGCCAATCCATCCACCGCACCCGAAAAGACAATCCGGACGTCAAGATTATCGTCACCGGATGCGCGGCACAGATCAACCCCAAAGAGTTCATTGACATGGACGAGGTCGATCAGGTGCTGGGTAATGAGGAAAAATTGCAGGCGGAAAGTTTTGGTCTGGACAGCACAGAGAAACTTCTGGTCAATGATATCATGTCGGTCAAGGAAACCGCCAATCATCTTATTGACGGTTACGAGGAACGCACCCGCGCCTTTGTTCAGGTGCAAAACGGCTGTGATCATCGCTGTACATTCTGTATCATCCCTTACGGGCGCGGCAACAGCCGGTCCGTACCCATGGGTGAGGTCATAACTCAGGTACAGCGTCTGGTCGAAAATGGTTATCAGGAAGTGATTATCACCGGCGTGGATATCACCTCTTACGGCCCCGACCTGCCCGGTGCCCCCACCCTTGGGGCGTTGTGTCAGAAGATATTGAAGCTGGTGCCTGATTTACAAAGATTGCGCTTAAGCTCCATAGATTCTATCGAGATCGACGAGGTGCTGTTTCAGGTCATTACCGAAGAAAAGCGTATGATGCCCCATCTTCACCTGAGCCTTCAGGCCGGTGATAATATGGTTCTCAAGCGCATGAAACGCCGTCATTCACGGGAAGACAGCATCGAATTCTGCAAGCGGGTTCGCGCCGCGCGGCCCGATGTGACCTTTGGCGCGGATATCATTGCGGGCTTTCCAACCGAGACCGAGAAAATGTTTCAGAACAGCCTGAAGCTGGTTGAGGATTGCGGTCTGACTTATCTTCATGTTTTCCCCTATAGTGCGCGGGAAGGCACACCGGCGGCAAAAATGCCCGCGGTTGCCGGAAATATCCGTAAAGAGCGGGCGGCACGTCTGCGGGCCTTGGGGAATGAGAAATTTGATAGTTATATGTCGGCGCAGGTGGGCAGCGTGGTTTCTATTCTGGTGGAAAAAGAGCAGGATAAATCCGCCATCGGCCATACGGAACATTTTGCACCGGCAAAAATTTTAGCGGATTTACCAGCGGGATATATTGCCAAGGCGCGGGTAACAGGTTATGAAAATGGCATACTTATCACGGAACTCGTTGATTAATGCCAGAAGAAAACACGGACAAGAAAAAAGGTTGGTTCAGCCGCCTGAAAGACGGATTAAAACGCAGCACCACGGCGCTCAGCGGCGGGATCAGCGATATATTCGTCAAAAGAAAGCTCGATGCCACCACCATAGAGGAGCTGGAAGATCTGTTGATCATGTCCGACCTTGGGGTGGCGGTCAGTGCCACGGTTTGTGACAGGCTGTCCAAAGGTCGCTTCGATAAAGAAATCTCGCCGCAAGAAGTACAGGTAGCGCTGGCGGAAGAGGTGGCTAATATCCTGCGACCTGTGGCCCATCCCCTTGAAATTAGCCATAGCAACAAGCCTTATATTATTTTGATGGTCGGGGTGAATGGCTCTGGCAAGACCACGACTATTGGAAAGCTGGCCCGTAAATTTCAGCAGGACGGCAAGTCGGTCATGCTGGCGGCGGGCGATACTTTTCGGGCGGCGGCTATCGAACAATTGCAGGTCTGGGGCCAGCGTAACGAAGTTCCGGTCATTTCTGGTAAGGTCGGTGCCGATGCGGCGGGTCTTGCCTATGATGCGATTCAGCAGGCGCGGGCGCAAAATACAGATATCCTGATGATTGATACCGCCGGACGGCTGCAAAATAAAAGCCACCTGATGGAGGAGTTATCCAAGATCATTCGGGTGATAAAAAAACAGGACGAAACCGCACCCCATTCTACTTTGCTGGTGCTGGATGCGACCACGGGGCAGAATGCCGTGCTGCAGGCTAAGGTGTTTCAGGAAGCAGCAGACGTATCGGGCCTGATCATGACCAAGCTTGACGGGACGGCGAAGGGTGGTGTGTTGGTGGCTATAGCCGAAAAATTCGATCTGCCGATCCATGCCATCGGGGTCGGGGAGACAATTGACGATCTGCAATCTTTTGATGCGGATGATTTTTCAAAAATGTTAGTGGGGCTAAAATAATGAGCGACAATAAAAAACAACTTTATAAACTTCTTATCGAGATGTTTCCGATCATATTGTTTTTCTATACTTATGACGCCAAAGACATGGAGAGCGTTTATCTTGCCACCAAGGTATTCATGGCCGCAATGGTGGTTTCTCTGATAGCGTCTAAAATTATCTTTAAAGAAATTGGGCTTATCCTGTGGATTTCTGGTGGCCTTGTGGGAATATTAGGTGGCGCGACCATCTATTTCCATAATGACCTGTTCATAAAATTAAAACCAACCATCCTATATAGTTTTTTTGCGGTAGCGTTGCTTGGTGGCGTTGCTTTTGGCAAGTATTTCCTGAAAAATGTTTTTGGTGCGGGCTTTCCGCCCCTGCCTGACCACGTCTGGAAAACGCTCTCTTTCCGTTTTGGAATATTCTATATCTTCAATGCAATACTGAATGAGATTATTCATAGGAACTTTGCTTTTGATACCTGGATTTCCACCAAGATATGGCTGTTCATGCCGCTTAGCCTCCTGTTCATGATGACGCAGATGCCGCTGTTGATGAAATATATGGATATTGAGGAAAAGAGTTAGAGGTTTTTCAGGCGGCTCTTTTTAGTTTTGCCTCAATCGTCGGCGCTTGCGCTTAGGCTTTCCTCGCATTAGCCCGGGCGGCCAGTCGGCCTTGCCTCAGACCATTATGGTCTTCGGTTACTGAGTATTTTTCTGAGAAAAAAATTAAACCCTGATATCAATAATCTGTCCGGGTCTTGTATTGACGGGTTGGCTGACGCTGCTGGGGCTTTCGCGCAGGTTGAGATTCACATCCCCGCCGCTATCCTGATTTTCCAGCGATAATTCGGTTTTCAGCTTTTCAAGATTGTCTGCTTTCAACCGTTCCTGAAGCTTTTTCAGGGCGGTTCGGTTAGCATCAATATTGCCTTGCCGCGCAACTTTGCTGGTCTGCTCCGCTGCTTTCTGTTTTTGCTGCTGGCGCAGGTCTTGCTGTTCCTGCAATGCTTGTTGCTGGCCGCGTTGATTGGGATCAAGCAGCGAGGTCAGGGAAGACAGTAGATTAGAATTATTCGTAATATTCATGACAAAACCAAATATAGTTAGCGGTAGCTAATATATTGCTAACAGCGTTTATTAATATGCCCGGTCATTCTGAAGGGAATTAGCCACTCTTCTGTGACTCAGTTGAATATAGGTATTTTACTCTTGTTTTAACAGTATTTCCAGTTGTTTTTTTATCTGGGGTTTCAAGTCGTCCGGCGCATATTTCATGGCATTCACAATTGACTGTATGGCATTTTCCCGTTGGCCGAGCACTTCATAGGCTTTGGCGAGTTGGAACCAGCCTTCGATATTGGTTGGATTCTTGTCCATTTTATCCTGTAGTCGCGCCACCATGCTACGAATCATTTCTGCCTGTTCTTCTGGCGTCATTTCCGCTAGGGAGGCGCGTTTTTCTTCGCTTAAGCTTGGCATTGTTGCGCTGGGCAGGCCCAGATCTTTTTCTGCCTGTCCTATCCAGCGTCTTAGTTGTCTGAGCCATGGGGCCCCTGCTTTAGTGTCCGCTTCCAACGATTTCCAGCTGGCCAAGGCCTGAGAGATATTCCCCTGTTGATATTGTGCCAGTGCCAGATAATGGCGGGCCCCTGGGTTCTGGGGCTGAATGCTGCGGGCGCGGTTCAACACCAGTACCGCCGCCGGCCCCACCCGGCCTTCGCTCAACATAATCAGGCTTTCGGCGTAAACAACTGCCGCATCGATATTATCCGGTGCGAGTTCATACCAGCGTTGATAAGCCTGCGCCGCTTCGGCTTTGTTGCGAAGCTCGCTTTGATATTGGCCAAGAGCGCGTATGGCTTTGATATCATCAGGGCTGCTAATGAGATGGGCCTTAATGTCCGCCACTTCCCGGACCATATCCTGAGATCCGACAATTTTTTCGGCGCGTTTGGCAATGGAATGATCCTGATCTTTAAGGATAAAGTCCGGCATGGCGGGCATACCAATTTTTAGGTAAAATCCCACACTGAGCAAAAGTATTATCACGGCTGCGCCAACCATCAGGGATGAGGATGTCTTGCTGTTCTGGGCTTTTGTCTTACGGTTACTATTGTCGGCAATTTTTAACAGCCGCCGTTCAATTTCAAGGCGGGCAGAAGCGGCTTCAGTCGCGCTTAACACACCATTACTCTGGTCAGCCTCAAGCTCTTGTAACTGTGCTTTATAAACTGCGATATTCTTATTCTGCGGTTGGCTATCCTCGCCCCTATAACGAAATAGCGGTACAAGGATCATGGCAAGCGCTAGCAGGAACAGGCCGGTTAACAATATCCAGATGGTCATTTTTCGCTGTCTCTTAAAATATGTTTCAGACGCTTTTCCTCATCGGGACTTAAAGGCTCCGGTGTGGAAATGGATGGTTTCTGTCTCACATAACGAAAGACAAAGAAGCCGCCGATCAGCAGCAAAAACAACGGACCGAGCCACAGGATCGCCGTTGCCGCCTTGAAGGGCGGCTTCAGCAGCACCCAGTCACCATAACGGCTGGTCATGAAGGTGATGATCTGTTTGTCGGTCTGCCCCGCCTTGATCTGTTCGCGCACGATGGCGCGCAGATCCACGGCCAGTCCCGCATCGGATTCCACGATTGATTGATTCTGACAGACCAGACAGCGCAACTGCTTCATGATCTGTTGGGCGCGGGATTCCTGTGCCGGGTCGGACAGTCGGTTTTTATCTACACCAATGGCAGCAACATTCAGGCTCAGGGCCAAATAAATAATCGGGAGTAACAGAAATCTCATTGCTGAAGTTCCTTAATGACGGTCTGAATCTTATCCATCTGTACGGCATGAATCGGGCCGATATGCTGATAACGGATGATGCCATCCTTAAGGATGAAGGTTTCCGGTGTTCCGGTAACGCCCCAGTCAATAGCATTGCGCCCCTTCAGGTCGGTGCCGATCTTAGCATAGGGATTCCCCAGACTTTTCAGGAAGCTTAGGCTATGGGCGGGTCGGTCTTTATAGGCGATGCCAAATAGCTTTACCCCGTCAGTCTGTCCCAGAGCCTCAAGGGCGGGATGCTCTATGCGGCACGGCCCACACCATGAGGCAAAGAAATTAACAACGATGATATGGTCAGGGTCTTGCAGGTCTGCGCTGCTTAAACCAATGCTGTCTCCTTCGAGGCTGGGCAGGGAAAATTCCGGCGCGGCCTTGTTGATCAGGGCCGAGGGTATTTCCCGCGGGTTCAGGGTCAGGCCAACCGCGAAGGCAACGAAAATTCCGGCAAAGATAAACAGCGGTAGAAATCTCTTAAACAGCATGGGCCACACTCCTAGTTTTTTTCTTACCTTGGGGGCTGCCGATGCGGTATCTGCGGTCACTTAGGGAGAAAATACCACCTAATACCATGATCGTTGACCCGATCCATAACCAGACCTGCATGGGTTTGTAATAAACCCGCATTGCCCAGCGGCCACTTGTCTGCGTATCACCGACGACGATGAACAGATCGCCGGACATGGTGGTTTCAACCGCGCCTTCGGTTGTGGTCATGGGCGATGAGATATAGGTGCGGCTTTCGGGCCGGGCTATAAAACTGTTGCCGTCCGTTGAGGTAACGCTGACGATGCCGCGAACTGCGCTGTAATTTGGCCCCGCGACCGCAACCACATCATCCAGAGTGAGCTGGTAATCGCCAATGGTCATGCTCTCACCGATATTCATCACTTTCTGTTGTTCCAGATTCCATGAGGAGGTGGCGACAATTCCAATTAGGCCAACGGCAAAGCCCAGATGACCAAGGCTCATGCCCCAGCTTGAGCGCGGTTGACGCATAAGACGGCTCATGCTGTTTTTGAACGGCACCTGAAATAGCTTGATCCGGCTGCCCAGTTCCTGAAACATGGACAATAGTAGCCAGACACCGACCCCCATCCAGACCACCGGCATGATTTCACCGCCGTAAGTAACATAAAGTGTCATCAGACCTGCAAGCAGGGACAGGGCGGTGATCGCCTTTAGTTTGCGGCCAAGGCCTTTCAGGGGGGCGCGCTTCCATTTCAGATGAACGCCCAGACCCATAACCAACACCAGCGGAATCATGAGCAGGCCGAACACCAGATTAAAAAATGGTGCGCCTACAGATGATTTCACCCCGAACAGCGCATCACTGAGCAGGGGATGCAGGGTGCCATAAAGCACCACCGCCGCTGCCACGGACAGAAACAGATTATTGATCACCAGACCACTTTCCCGACTGACGGGGGCAAATAGTCCGCCGGCCCTTAATTTGTCCGCTCTGAGCGCAAACAGCAGGAAACTACCGCCGATAACCAACGCCAGAAACAGCAGTATAAACATACCCCTCTCCGGGTCGGTGGCAAAGGCATGAACGGATGTGATAATACCGGACCGCACAATGAAAGTACCTAGCAGGCTGAAGGAAAAGGCAATGATCGCCAGTAATATTGTCCAGCTTTTCAGGGTGTCGCGTTTTTCCACCACTATGGCTGAATGGAGCAGGGCGGTAGCCACCAGCCACGGCATGAAGCTCGCATTTTCAACCGGGTCCCAACCCCACCAGCCGCCCCAACCCAGCTCATAATAGGCCCACCATGAGCCAAGAACGATACCAATGGTCAGAAACACCCACGCCAACAGCGTCCACGGCCTGACCCATCTGGCCCATGCGGGATCAACTTTTCCTTCAATCAGGGCGGCAATGGCAAAGGAAAAAACCACCGACAGGCCCACATAACCCAGATATAAAAACGGCGGATGAAAGGCAAGCCCCGGATCTTGTAGCAACGGGTTCAGTCCATTGCCCTCAAAGGGTACATTGGGCAGGCGCTCAAACGGATTGGAAGTGATCAGCATAAACAGGTAAAAGCCCACGCCGACCATCGCCTGTATGGACAGAACTCTTGCGCGCAGGCTTTTGGGCAGTCCGCGCCCGAAATAGGCGACCAATGCACCAAACAATGCCAGAAAAACCACCCAAAACAGCAGCGATCCTTCATGATTGCCCCATACCCCGGAGATTTTATAGAGCATGGGTTTAAGTGAATGGCTGTTACGAGCCACAACCGCAACGGAAAAGTCCGACACGATATAGGAATAGGTCAGCGCAGCAAAGGCGGCGAGAGAAAACAGGAATTGACCGTAGGCGGCGGGCTGCCCGATCATCATCATGCGTCCGTCCTGACGATATGCACCGATCATGGGGAAGATGGCCTGAAGGATAGCCAGCCCCAAAGCCAGCACCAGCATATAATGGCCCAATTCTGCGATCATGACGCACCATCTTTATCGGTTTGGGTTCTCTGCCATTCACCGCGTTTTTTCAGGCTGTCAATGACCTCTTTAGGCATATAATTTTCATCATGTTTGGCGAGGACTTCGGTGGCTAAAAAATAGCCTTTCTCATTCATAGACCCTTCGGCGACAACACCCTGTCCTTCGCGGAAAAGGTCGGGCAGAAGACCTTTATAGACGACGCTTACTGTTTCGTTGCCATCGGTAACATCAAATTTATTGACCAGAATATCGTGAATTTCTTGCGCTTCGTAGCTATCCTCAGCCACCAGACCGCCTAGGCGGAAATTCTGTCCGGGCTTAATGCCCTTTTCAACAATTTCGGTCGGATCATAGAACAGACGGATACTGTCTTCCAATGCGCTCAGCACCAGCACCACCGCCAGCCCAAGAACCGCCAGTGATGTGAGTAGAAGATACATACGGCGTTTTTTACGCGCCCCTGCTTTTAAGCCTTTTTGGGTCATTTAAATACCTTGTTTGTCTGATAATTCACGGAGTTGTTTCTCCAGAACGCGCAGATTATTTTCATCTTGCCTTTTCGCCCACCAGCTTGCCCAGCCAAGGCCGATCAACACCACGGCTCCGGCAATATAACTGGACAATATATAAATATCGTTCGCATTTTCGAATTCTGGCATCAGCCTTGCCCTCCGCCGATTTGCATACGTAGCGTGCGGATTCGCCGCCGCAGGATCAGGCTTTGGATGCGCCACATCAACAGGGTGATGAAGAACATATTAAAGGCCGCAATCATAAGCAATAGAGCCGTCAGCATATCACCGCCGATGGTCGGGCCATCCATACGGATCAGGGAGGCGGGCTGATGCAGGGTATTCCACCAGTCGACAGAAAATTTAATTATAATCACATTGACCAGACCGACCATGGCGACAATTGAAGCGATCTTGGCGGCGCGGGCCTGATCCTCAATGGTCTGCCAGACCGCGATATAGCCCAGATAAAGAAAAAATAATATCAGCATGGAGGTTAACCGCGCATCCCAGATCCAGAAAGTCCCCCACATGGGCTTGCCCCACAGGCTTCCGGTGAGTAGTGCTAGGGCAGTGAAGGCCGCACCCATAGGAGCAGCTGCACGGGCCGCCTGATCGGCAAGCGGATGTTTCCAGATGAAACCAACCGCACTGGCGACCGCGATGACGCCATAGCCAAATTGCGCCATATAGGCGGCGGGCACATGGATGAACATAATCCGGTAAGTGTTGCCCATCT
>DAOWHQ010000167.1:0-2796 GCA_030641355.1 Alphaproteobacteria bacterium | reverse complement strand
GTTTACCAGACCGGTAACCATGCGCCGATCTTCATCGTGTATTTGGTCCATAAATTCAACATTTGTGCATCCTGTGGTATCCGCTTTTAAGCCGATTAGCAGCCCTGTTCGATCAGACCAAGTCATTTCACCTGTCTTAATATTCCAGTCCCATGCACCCATTTTGGCAAAGACATGGCTATAATTGACGCGTTCCTCTCTTGCTCTGATACTTGTTATATCTGTATATATTGCAACATATTTATAGGGCTTTCCTAGAGTGTCCAGGAAAGGAATGATGGAAGATTTTCCCCAATATATACTGCCATCCTTTTTTTCGTTACATATGACCCCATGCCATGTTTGGCCATTCGATATTATGTCCCACAGATCCTTATAAAAATCTTTTGAATGATGGGAAGACTTTATAATACGATGATTTTCCCCCAATAATTCTTCTCGACTATAGCCTGTAAACTTACAGAATATGTCATTAACCTCCGTAATGGTGCCTTTGATATCTGTTGTACTGACCATCAGGTGCTGATCAACCCCTTGTGATTGAAACGTCAGTTCCCGAACTTTTTCATTCAATTCTTTCTCTGTTTCGCGTACGGCAATAATGAGTGAAAGCGTATCAGCAACCCGCTCGAGAAAGTATACTTCTTCATCTTTTCGCTTCCTGCCATGGGGCAGGTAAAATACCATAACACCAAGCACACGCCCCTCTAATAATATGGGAACATTATAATGTCCGTGGGGCGCCATTCCATCAAATCTCAGTTCATGGTCTTTATCAATGCAGCTCGCATGAATTGTTTTTTTTGTCTGAGCCGCTTTACCGCAAAGACACTGATTAAATTCAACCTTTGAACATAATGTCTTAATCTCGCTGCTCATATTGCGTTCTGCAACAAGGTGCAACGAAGGCACCCCATCAATATCTTTTCTGGTTAAGAGTATTCCAGCCTTGGGGAGTAAAGATAACCAACGCAACGACAAAAGAACACCCAGACAACGGCCAAGAATTTCTTCTAAAGGGAGGGACTGTGTGCCCAAAATCAACAGATCTCGCAAGGCCTTATTATTTTCAGCCACGTGATCGTCATTTATTATTTCTACTGATGCTTTATTTACCACGGAAAAAACTTCTTACTCTTATTTAATAAATTAAATAAAAATTTAGAGTATTACACTTAATAATATATTAAAAAATAAGAATACTAAAGATCACCTCATAGTTTTTATTTTTTGCAGCCTTATCAAAAGGCCTACAAACATCAAAAACTACCCCCACACTTTCCTGTCCCCAGAAAAAATGGCCCTCTACCCCTTTCGAGGAAGAGAATATCAAATAATGAGTTAGATAAGGTAATGGTAGAGAGGAAGGGATTCGAACCCTCGATACCCGTGAAGGTATACTCCCTTAGCAGGGGAGCGCTTTCGACCACTCAGCCACCTCTCCGCCGCCGTTTTTAGTGGAAAGCAAAACCCACGTCAACTGTTGTTTGTCAAAAGGAACAATATATATTTTTTTGCAATTAGATTAAAAGCAAATCAGAGATAAAAAAACGCGCCAAACATCAGAAAACATATTAAAAACCCGCGAAACAAAGCAGCTCTATTACGCCATAATGACCCAAAATTATGGTGATTTGATGCTGTATCTCATAAAATAATGAAGAAAATTGGCATGACCTATATCAAGGCCTATCTCGAAAAACGATCCGCTTTTTCAGGAAAAAGTTATCCGATATGAAATGATCCCGCCCCAAGATAAGCAATAACGATATTATTAATGT
The DNA here is from genome assembly GCA_030641355.1 of Alphaproteobacteria bacterium. Classification (GTDB taxonomy): domain Bacteria; phylum Pseudomonadota; class Alphaproteobacteria; order Sphingomonadales; family Emcibacteraceae; genus Paremcibacter. Next base: position 1,015 of record DAOWHQ010000167.1, on the reverse strand, counting down.
GTTGCCAACCACTCGCGGGCCATGCGTTGTGCTGTGGATATTTCGTTCATTGACATATCTTCGGCGACCTCTGCCCGGTCTATGGTTGCGAATTTCAGACCGCGCATTGCCGCAAGGTTAAACCACTTGTGAGCCTCAATATAATTCTGATCAACGCCCTGCCCTATAGAATAAAGCAACCCCAGGTCATAAAGAGCTTCTTTAGTGCCGCCTTCAGCCTGCTCAATACGGTCCGCTACGTATGTATGATCTATCTGTCCCATTGTATTAACTCCTGTATCCCTTATTTTGTTCTGAACTGCAACCGTTAAGCGACTCTTCCAGTTCTTTATAACCAGTAGGGTGCATTCATTTAGGTAAACATAAAGTTAACGTTAATTAAAATATCATAAGTATTTGATTTAATTGTAATTTTAAAACAAAAAAAGCGAACCTTAACATGGTTCGCTTTTTAGTATTAACTATATTGAACTGCTTATTGAGGCATTTGCTTCTTGAGTTCTTCTTCTGCTTTTTTCTTAGCTTCGTCCATAGCATCGCCAGAAGCTTCATCCATTGCTTCTTCAGCTTTTTCTTTAACTTCTTCAACCACTTCTTCAACAACTTCTTCTACTGCTTCAATTGCAGAGGCTGCGGCAGGCGCTGCATCATCGGCTGTTTCTTCTACGGCTGCCGGTACACTTGCCTTGTCATCATCGCCACAGGCTGAAAGCCCAAAGGCCGCGATCATGGATATTGACGATACTAGCAAAATTCTTTTAAGTTCTGTATTTGACATTTTTATTCCCAACTATTTGTATTGTTCAGAAAAGATACCACCTGTATCTTTCAAAGGTGACACTACAGTATATGCATAAATATGGCAAATATATGAAAAAAGGCCGGAAAAACCAGCCTTTTTCAAAATAATCTAACCATCAAGCTTCGGTCTGAGCAATTGATTAACCACCTGCGGGTTAGCCTTGCCCTGAGTTTTTTTCATCACCTGCCCGACAAAAAATCCAAACAGCTTGTC
>DAOWHQ010000253.1:0-15768 GCA_030641355.1 Alphaproteobacteria bacterium | reverse complement strand
GTACAGAAAGGAAAGTCAGTGGACATGGTGCCGCAGAGGTTTTTGTTCTACTGACCCCTGCTACTGTGAACAGTGCCGGAATGAATTTTTCAGATATTGGTCAAATCCACCAATATAAAGCTGTAACATCCGGGGGGCGTGTCGAAGATGCCTCACCCGTAAATCATATTTACGGCGCAGAAGTCCTGAAACCATTTTCCCCGGTTCATGCCCAAGGGGCGCGGGACAGTGTTGGAACATTCACCTTGAAATGGGTCAGACGCAGCCGTGTTGGTGGCGATTGGATGGATAACGCCGATGTTCCGTTAGGCGAGATTTATGAGAAATATGATGTTGAAATTTTAAACGGCAGCACTGTGGTCCGAACGCTGACGTCTGATCTACCAGAAATAACATATCCCGATAGTCTTCAAATAAATGATTTTGGCTCGATACAGACAAATCTTGATGTACGTATCATGCAAATCAGTGATGTGGTTGGCCGTGGCTGGCCCCTAGTAATTAACAATATTTAAAAGGTAGACAAAATGGCTAATCAAACCCCCCGGCTTAACACGCCCTATATTATTTCCACCCAGTCCCAGAAAGAAGTCACCCATAATATGGCACTTAATATGCTAGATGCCTTGGTTCAGTCAGCGGTGGAGACATCGGCCCTGTCAGCACCTCCCGTATCCCCTGTGGAAGGTGGTTTATGGCTGGTGGGTAGTTCAGCTACGGGTGACTGGGCCAGCCATGACAATGAACTTGCTCAATATATCGGTGGGATATGGCAATTCTATCCGGCATTTGAGGGTATGCACATCTGGCTTAAAGATGATGATGTCATCGCACGTTATTTTTCAGGGCTTTGGCAGAAAGGCATCGTTACCGCAGGTAGTGTCAAAATTTCCGGCCAGCAGATTATCGGGCCACAGCAAGCGGCCGTCAGCGATGCGGCAGGTGGTGTTACCATAGATGCCGAAGCGCGCACCGCCCTGAATAATTTACTTGCAGCCTGTCGCACCCATGGATTGATCGCGCCTTAACTAAACAGATCACCCAGTTTTAGGGCCAGTCCCATATCCCCATCAATTTTTAACTTGCCCATCATAAAGGCCATTTGCGGGTTTAAAGAACCGGCAATCAGACCTTCAAAATTATCCTCACTTATGATCAACGTAACATCGGCCTCATTATCATCATTGCTGACAGTGGGCGGCGTCGTCTTACCATCAATAAAAATAGTCCCATCCCCCTGCAGGTCAATCTTGATCGTTTTCCCGTTAGCGTCCATAGACTTAGCTTTATCGCGGATTTCCGTGGTAAGTTCTTCTAGGCTCATTTGTTTTTCCTTTTTTACCAGTGATTTCTGAGTTGTCTTAATGCTTTGAATATTTCCCTTGGTTTGGGATTATCCGAAATTTTTGAATTTTCTTTTTGAAGTTTTTGAATGATTGTCGAATTGGTCAGCCTGAAAAAGCTGTTGATACGCCGCTCTTCACTCATGGTGGTGATATGAGCGTTATGAGGATCCTGCCCCCTTAGTTTTTCCAACATTTCATGGGCCGCCAAATTGCCCGGTTCCCGGTCAAGAGTGAATTCCAGATTATTGACAATATAGTCATGGCCCGGATAAATTCGCGTATTGTCCGCAAGGCCCTCTAATTGGCTTGAAAATGTATCATACAGAATATCAGGGTCGCCGCCATTATGGCAATTGCCCGCCCCGGCATTAAACAGGGTATCTCCACAGAAAAGCGCAGGCTGTTCCGAATTTGACAATAAGCAAAGATGGCTCATGGTATGACCGGGAGTATCCATAGCCCTAAGGGTGACCGTAGTGCCGATTGTGATTGTATCTCCGGCGCGCAGCCCCACATCCACATTACCAATTTTCTCCATCGCCCCATAATGGGCATAGACTTTTGCCCCAGTCTTCTCACGCATATCATCATTACCATCTATGTGATCCCAATGTTCATGAGTATTGAGGATCTTGGTAATTTTCAGGCCCTGACTTGCAGCAGTATCAAGACATTTATCCACGTCAAGAGGGTCAATCACAAGAGCATCGCGAGTTTTCAGGCAGGCTACCAGATAGTGGAAATTCCTGAGAGGATTATCGGCATATATCTGTAAAACGATCATGTTGATATCCTATGAGTTGACAGCATGACCATATTTGGTCGATGGCCCCATGCTGCGAATTTTCTCACGGGTCGTAGTTGGGGTATGGTCATTGTTAAGCGGTACAATCACACAATCTACAACCACATTATTATCTATATCGTTTCTAGCCAGATCGAATGCTGAGGTCAGATTAGTTTCATCAAAAATGGATGCTTTTGAAATATCCATGTCCCAACGCCCGCCTGCCTCGTCCTGCACAAAATAAACATTAAGGCCGCTCCGCAAATCATTAGCGGAAATTACATTTAAAGAAGTGCTCATTATTTGTCCTGATTATTTTAACTGTTTCCAAGTATATGGGGTGGAATCAGCATAAAGCAAGTCGCGCATTACTGCTTGAGAAATTATATTATACGGAAAAATTTAATTAACAAATACGTTCAGATGGCAGGTGCAGGGTTACAGTAGTACCTTTGCCCACAGAACTGATGATAGAAACAGTTCCCTCATGCTTCTCAATAAGCTGTTTGACATATGAAAGACCAAATCCTATTCCCACCGTGGGGTTGGAATAAACGTCTGACAAATGGGTGTCATGACAGAAAACCTTTGCCAACTGCTGAGAGGTCATGCCGGACCCGTCGTCTTCACAACAAATTATATAGCCACCCTCGCAGTTTCGTCTTGCAGTTATGGTTATTTTTCCACCAGTTGGCGTGAATTTAAGGGCATTCTCCAGCAGGCTGTGAATGACTTGCTGCAGCCGGGATTTGTCACCAAATAGATTAGGGGGTATCTTGTCAACATTACAAGAAATTACCACGCCACCTTTTTTCGCATCCTCTGATACTTTTTTAAGACATTCCTGGATCATATTTTCAATGGGAAATTTTTCTTCCTGTAGCTCAAACTCTGTTGTTTCCAACTCTTTCAGCTCAAGTAAATTGTCTATTAACTGCAACAGGTCTTTTCCCGCACCAAAAATATCCTGTGCATAATTTTTATATGACTCTTGCCCTATAGGGCCTAACATTTCAGACATGATAATTTCAGAATATCCTAAAATCCCATTGAGAGGTGTTTTAAAATTATGATGCATGGCAGCTAACAGGTTTCTCTTGATCTCCCTTGCCGCCCGATCACGGATATAGGTGTCACTGCTATTTTCCCTTAACACACAAATAAATCTAGAACCGTCATTATCACTACTGAACGGCCTGATGGTCATATCAATATCAAGAACTTTGCCGTCATTGTTTATCCAGGGGCAAAAAAGAACTGCAGCCTGACGGCTAGTGAGGGCATTTTCTATGACATGCCGATTGGGTCTGGATTGTGTTTCCGCCAAAAAGTCATACAGGCTTCGTCCATATATTTCATTCAGCTGATAACCGGTAACCAATTCGAAGTGATGATTAATATCCAGAATTACCGGGGGCTGATTTTCCTGTTCACGGGAAATGATTGCGATAGCGTTGCTGACTTCATGAAAAACACTGTCAAACAAACCGAATTCTTTTTCATGACCCGATCTCGCCAAGATATTCGGATCAGATATTTTTTTCCGCTTCGAAAGCTGGTTATCTAATAAAGAAGCATTCATAGCTCAGAAACCCTACATCCCTATATTTTAAAACACTCCAAATATCATATTTATTTATAATATTTGAGTGTGATTCCTCCTATAGATTCAAATCACTAGATGAATCATCCTATAAATGATTCGCCGAATCAACTAAAAAATTAACCTTTTGTTTACTATGTTGTAAATAATCATGGTTCTCACCCCCTAAATTCAGCAAGGCAGGCCACAATATTGCCTTAAATAAAAAGACATTTTTTTGATAAATTTTAAGGTAAGTTGTTTTAAATAAAAGAAATAATATTAAACCATCATTTTGATATTATTTGTTCAATATGTCATTAACCTGACAAGCTGCCGGCCCAATCAATACAACAAATAAAGTAGGTAAAATAAACAAAATAAGTGGAATTGTCATAGTAGCAGGAAGTTTTCCTGCTTTTTCTTCTGCTATCATCATACGTTCATTTCTAAATTCTGATGATAATACCCTTAGAGAATCCGCAAGTGGCGTACCATATTTCTCCGACTGAATTAACGTGGCAGTAACCGACTGAATTGATGGCAGCGTAACCCGAGTGGAAAGATTTCTCAGAGCCTGCCTGCGTTCCGGCAGAAAGCCAAGTTCGATGGCCGTATAGTTTAATTCATCGGCCAATTCCGGCCCTGTTTGCGCCATTTCTTTAACAACCCGCAGCAGAGCAGAATCAAGCGTAAGTCCCGCCTCTGCACAGATTACCAATAGGTCAAGCATATCGGGCAAAGCTCTTTGCATTGCCAAATTTCTCTTCATAGTAGTGTTTTTCAATATTGTTTCTGGTAGAAAAGAGGCTACCAGAGCCGATCCAATACAGGCTACCGACTTCATAGTTGGTTGCAGATCAAACATCCCCATGCCATATATAAGAACCACAGCCACCGTGCCAATTAATATTGGTAACACCATTTTAAAAAACATAAAATATGCCAAAATATCCTTTGAACGGTATCCGGCCTGTAGTAATTTCAACCGTGTTTTATCGGCTTGTTCATTTTTCACGAGGTTAAATTTATTCGCAATATTTTGTATGACACCCAGATAAGACGATTTCTTCACTGTTGCCCTACGTTTGGTAGGTGCCGTATATCCCCGCTTCAGGTCTTGCCTGCGATCCTGCAAATGTTTAACCCTGCCGTGCATAGGGTCTTTAATAATGCCACTGCTCCAGATTGCAAGCACCACTAGAAAAGCAGACATAGCCGCTAATGCTGTTATGACATCCTCTATTGTAATGCCATCGGGCAAAAAAGCTTCCATAACTCAGACCTCGAAATTTATCATTTTTGCCAAAATACCCCCGCCAATAGACAGCCATATTCCTGCGCCTATCAAAGCGATTTGCCCCTTTGGATTAGTGAATAGAACAGATATATATTCATAATTCATCACCGAAAGCAGTGCACACATGAGAAAAGGCAACGAGCCAATGATGTATGCACTAGCCTTGCCTTCCGACACCATAGCTCTAATTTTGAGCTTCAGTCTTGAGCGTGCTCTAAGAATTTCTGACAGATTGACTAATGTCTCTGTAAGGTTACCGCCCGTCTCTTGTTGTACAGACAAACTGATAACAAAAAATTTAAAATCTGGCGTATCCAAGCGTTTTGCTGTTGCCCATAAGGATTCATCCATTGTCATACCCAATTTGATTTCATCCGTTATCTTGCCAAATTCGGTGGATATAGGATCCTGCATTTCACGGGCTACTGCATAAATTGATTCCGTTATAGGCAAGCCTGCGCGCAATCCTCTTACAATAAGGTCTATCGCCTCTGGGAATTGTGCTGTAAATTTTTTCAACCTTCTGCTGATCGTAAAGTTAATGAAGGCATGTGGAATATATAACCCGAAAAATATCCCCAGTGCCATGGCGGGTGGCAGAGTTGAGAACATAAAAACTCTGGCAATAACCACACCAATCACAGAAACTAACAGCGTAGCTAAAATATACTTCTTGAAAGTGATATCCTTGCCAGTCTTATCCAAACGTTGCCTCATTTCTTCAGGCTTGGGAATAAGTCGGTCTAACAGGGAGTTTTCTTTTTTCACAAACAGAGCTTTTTTGGCCTGTTCCTTCGAGAGATTTTTACCACTTCCATGGCGAGATTTTACCTTATCCAGCCTATCATGAATAATTTTTCTATTATTATCCAATAAACCAGTAGCGAGCGCAATTATGCCCAGCAGGATGAGAACACAGATAAAAATGCCTATGATGACTATATCGGGGTTAGTAACGTCCATGATATTCCTATAAGGCCTCCATCAGTGCTTTGTCCAAACCAAAATAGGATGCTTTTTCCATAAAGTAAGGACGAACCCCCGTTGATTTAAACCGGCCAAGCAGTTTTCCGTCCGCATCTTCTCCGGTAAATTCATAAATAAATAAGTCCTGCGTCGTGATAATATCACCTTCCATGCCAACGATCTCAGTAATCGAGGCCACACGACGACCACCATCCCGCATACGGGAAACCTGAACCACAAGGTCAACAGCACTGGCTATCTGTTCCCGGATAGCTTTCTGCGGCAATTTCAAATCGGCCATGCCGATCATATTTTCCATACGGGTCAGAGCTTCACGCGGGTTATTGGCATGAAGTGTACACATGGAGCCATCATGGCCCGTATTCATGGCCTGAAGCACGTCAAAAGCCTCAGCACCACGCACCTCCCCAAGAATAATACGGTCGGGGCGCATACGCAGAGAGTTCTTCACCAGATCGCGCATACTGATCTCACCCTTGCCTTCCAAGTTGGCAGGGCGTGTTTCCAGTCTTACCACATGGGGCTGCTGCATTTGCAGTTCGGCAGTATCTTCAATAGTCACCACACGTTCGCCGACATCAATCATACGTGACATGGCATTAAGCATAGTCGTTTTACCCGAACCAGTACCACCAGAAATAAGAATATTTAATCGACTGGCCGATGCAATCTTCAATACCGTCCCCATTTGATGAGACATACTTTCCCAATCGATCATATGGTCTAGCGTAATTTTTTGCTTGGCAAACTTACGAATGGAAATGGATGCGCCATCCAAGGCCAGCGGTGGAATAATTATATTCACACGACTTCCGTCCGCCAGACGCGCATCGCAGAGCGGCGTAGATTCATCAACCCGACGGCCCACAGCGGTCACAATCCGGGTACAGATATTCATCAGATGGTTATTATCCCGGAAAGTTACATCTGAAAGCTTTAATTTGCCGCCACGTTCAATGTAGACCTGTTTCGGGCCATTGACCAAAATTTCGGTTATTTCTTCATCACTCAGGAGTGGCTCCAGAGGCCCCAGCCCTAACATATCGTGGAGCAACATATTAACCAGATCACGCTGCTCACGCAGGTTCAAATTGATTTTTTCCTGAGACATCAATTCATTGACGGCTTCACTTACCTGTTCCGCAAGCTCGGACCGGTCCATTTCACCGGCCGCAGAGGCATCAATATATTCAAGTAACAGGGGCTGCAGGCGGTCTTTGGCATCCATGATGCTATTTTGACTAACCTGCTGTTTTTGTTCATTAGTTTGCTTTTGAGCTTTTTTACGTTTACGAACAACGTTAACTTTCTCATCAGCCTTGCTATCGTCCTTGCTAATATCAGCTGATAAAATATCATTCAGAAGTACGGTGATAAGGTCTCGCCGTTCCAGATCATTTAACTGTATCCGATGGCGAACTGTTTCTTCATCTATGATGCTTTCAATAGAATTGGTAAGTTCAGAATGTTCCATTTCCTTGGCTTGAGCAGGGTTAATCTTTTCAAGCAGAACACTTTCTATGAGCTCATAAGCCCTATCAACTACACCCGCATCCGAAGCTACAACACTATCTACTGAATCCTTAACCGCATTAGGCACACCGTGACTTGAAACAAGCTGCCCCTTGCCAAAGCTGCCCGGTTTGCGAACTTTCTTTGCAACTAGGGTAGATTTGCCTTCAAGGTGTGTTTTTTTTCCAAATGCTGGTTTCATATTCTCTCACGATTTTACTATGTAAAATTTTTTCTGGATCCAGGGTTTTCTTTAATTCTTTGATCCAGCGGTCATTTTCTTCCAAAAAGATTCTTTTGATCCTTCCGATTTATCTCCGGTAATATCTGAACTTATTGCCTTTATGGTTTTTACAATTTTGCTTAATTTCGCAACCTGAGGCAGGGGCTTTCCTGCCCGTGAAACTTGAACCATCAGTTTCGGGTCAAAAGGAATTTCCCAATCAGCGGCACGTTCTATGGAAGCTTCAAAATCTTTTTTGTCCACTTCCACCATCCCGGCACCTGCAACTTTATTCAGGACAATCTTAACCTTTGTCTCGGGTGCTACGGTACTGCATAATGACAAAAAGCGAATGACATCACGTGCTGAGGCCAAAGTCAGGTCAGATACCAATATAATCTCATCGGCTTCTGATAACATCAGCGGATATTCTGCTGCCATATTTCGGGGAAGATCCATAATCACATAATTAAAATTATGCTTTAGTTCCGATAACAAATGGCTCATTGCAGACGGATCGGTATAAGTCGGGTCATTCAAGGGGGCTTCAGCGCCCAAAATTGACAGATGTTCGCTTTGGCGGATCATGGCCCGTTCAATGAACAGTTCATCAATTCGGTTTGGATTTTCCAGCGCATCACATAACCCGCGCCCTGGCTCCAGATCAAATGTCAGTGCATCTGTGCCGAAGTAAATATCCATATCGAGAATTGCCGTTTTACGCTTCATTTCATTGGCAATAACCCAGGCACAACTGCTGGCTATTATACTGGAGCCTACACCACCTCTCATGCCGACAACTGCAATCAACTTATCTGTTTCTGCCGCCGCTGGCTGAGTTTCTGTTTCAACAGCAATACGTAAAGTATTTTCGGCAACCAGAATACACTCTCTTATCTGTTCTGTAGTCACGGGTTTGACGAGATACTCATGAACGCCTGAATTGATCAATTCACGATAAAGCGTGATATCATTTTGATTGCCAATGGCAATGACCATAGTGCCCGGTTCGCAAACCTCAGCAAGGGCATTCATGTCCTCCATGGCGTCATTAGATTTTGACAAATCCACAAACAAAAACCTGGGGGGAGCGGTAGTTGCCAGCGTTCTTATGGCATTTTCTATCCCACCTTTTTTAATCAAATCCGCTGCCCATTCCCGTTCATTCAGAACAGGGATCAAAGCCTGTGTTGTATCATCGTCACAGACGTAAGCTTCGAATTCACCTTTTATATTTTCATTTTTATTCAGCAATGACGCAATGCTCATGATCTATTCCTGTTAATTGCTAGATTTTCTTGTAGATTGTTTAGATCTTGCAGATAATTTAGTAGGGACTTTTGTTTTATATACTTTTACGGCCTTCGTAGCTGATTCCGTATTCGGGACATCATTGGTTGTACCAATGATCAAGTCACGTGGATTAGCTACCATAAGTCCGAGATTAGCCTGATTAGTACAGCCCAGCTCTGACAGGCTGTTATTGCCATTATTATCTGTGGATGGATGCGACCAATCTCCGCATATGGGCGGTGTCACTACATACCGTGAAACTAGTAAACGGGCCTGATTTGCCATCGGGCTCAGCCCGTATGGGGTAACTTCTGAGGAAATGTGCATACCTCTTTTCTTCATGTGCCCAGATATGAAAGCCATTCTTTTCTGGCTTATTTCAGACAGGCTGCCATTTCTATTCAGCGGAAAATCCAAACTCAGCTCATCACCAAACGACACGTTGCTTCTCATCATAAACATGTCGAGCTGCTTGATGCTTTCGTTGGTCAGTTCTGAGCTTCCGGCTACAAAAGTGACCATAAATGGGATTTTGATCATTTGCACTTCATTACGCTTCTGATTGTCACCATCAGCGTAATTGGCGGCTCCACTACAGCTGACAAGCATCAAACATGCCAGAGCAGAAATAATTCCCGAAATATTACTCATTTTTTTTCTTTTCAATATTTTTTTCATTATCTTTTCTCCCTAGTCCAGAATGAAACCAGCGGCGCTTTTCAGCTTATGACCATTACTGCCCTGTACAGGCTCTGGCATATTAGGTTTTTTGGTCGCATATGACTGTCCTTTGACGTAACGATCATAATCATTCGGTACGATGAACCCATCAGTAGGCAAGGGCATGGTTCCGCCATTATGAGGCCGCACAATGTAAGGTGTCACTATGACAACTAGCTCAGTTTCCTGACGCCTAAATTCACTTGAGCGGAACAAGGCTCCCAAGATTGGGATATCACCTAGCCAAGGAAATTTCTCCAAATCATGACTGACACTATTTTGCAGAAGCCCGGCTATGGCAAAACTTTGGCCACTGCCCAGTTCAACAGTGGTTTCAACCCGTCTGGTGCTTAGAGCCGGAATATTAAAGCCCTGCAATGTAACAGCACCGTTAGCAGACAGTTGGCTGACTTCCGGTTTAATACGCATATTAATACGGCCATTACTCAGAACCACAGGCGTGAACTCCAGAGAAACACCAAATTCCTTAAATTCAATAACGACCTCACCATCATCAATAGTTGGTGTGGGAAATTCGCCACCAGCAAGGAAATAAGCTGGCTCACCAGACTGTGTTGTCAAATTGGGTTCTGCAAGAATGGAAAGAACACCTTCCGTCTCCAGTGCATCTATGATGAAATTAATATCAAAATTTCCAGCTTTAAACCCACCAAACAAACTATTGATGCCACGCCCCTGAACAGCAAACTCTTTAATCAAACCATTAGCACCAGGAACCATATTAACGACATTGGTCCCCTGAACCATACCTATGGCAGTGCTGCCACTGGCAAAAAGATTCTCCCAGTTAAATCCAAGCTTCTTTCTTGTATCCCTACCTATTTCCGCGATCCTGACGCGCAAATTCACCTGAACGGGCGTTGCAATCTGAATTTTGTTTATAATGGTGCTTTTTTTGCCAATAAATTCTTCCGCCATACTGCGGGCAATATCTGCTTCCTCCGCGTTATCCACATGACCTGTCATGACCAATAAGCCTTCATAGGACTTGATCTGAATGTTAGCATCTGGAATCACGTGGTTGAGTGCCACCTCAAGGCTGCCGAGATTATGATTAACCGAGATGATACCCTCATAAATCACCCGGTCATCATCCGTCAGCGCATAAAGATTGGTTTCTCCTTGGGCCTTACCAAAAATATAAACCATTGTTGGTGACTTAATTTGCAAGTCCGCAACACTAGAATTGGCTATAAAGACATTATTAACGGGCTCTTTAAACCTGATTAGAGTGCCTTTACCAACTTCAATATTTTGTTGATCCGCACCATAAGCCATATTGATCGTCATGGTAAATGACATAATAGGCAGGACTAGCGCAATGACGGCCAAGCTCCTTAGCCCTTTACCAAAGGCGTAATATGCAATTTTTGCCAGTTTTTTTATCATTGGTATTTTTCCTCTGATTCTTCAGCACTATCATCATCTTCCCCTGAATTCTGTGCTTGCTTCAGTAATTTATTAAAATCAATAGAATTGCTTTTTGCTTTTTTCAAACTACCCCGGAAAATTTTAACAGTACTGACCTTGCCTGAATTTTCTGATCCCGAAAGCTGTTTGCTTATTTCACTGTCCCAAGTCAAACTCGGACGATCGGTAGCAACCTGTTTAGGCTCTCCACCCTGTTGCGCTTGTTCGCTCTCTACAACACCAATGCTTCTTAAAATTAAGCTCAACTCACCCATACTTTTAATGAGCGATACCTTTTCTGCCTCTTTCGGAGTTACTTCCAAAGTCGCAGTCTGCCCAATTAAAGGCGTATGTGTCGGATTAGAAACGCTTTGGTTAATCGCGAGTACACGAACATCTCTGATAACTGTTTCACTAAGACGGGCCTTGTCACGATCTTTGCTTTTTATTTTAACTTGGTGCGTCAACAGAATGTCAACTCGATCACCCGGAAATACAAATCCGGCATTCCCCGTAGTCGGAGAAATACGGATCGAGATCGCACGCTTGCCCACAGGTAGAACTGCAGCCATAAACCCTCTGCTTCCGGGCTTCACCAGACGATTATCTAATATAGGCTCCCCTGCGGCAATGGTGCTTATTGCTACAGAACCCGCAAAAGTTGCCGCTGAAAAGCCAGAGCTCTGCTTGATATATTTTAAATGGACTGTCTCATCCGGCCAGGATTGCCAGACCATATCCTCAGCCTTTACAAAATGACCAACAGGCATATCAATTGCTGATACTAGGACTTTTAATCTGGAGTCCACAATCTTGACAACCGTTTCCGTCCCCCCATCCCCTGGTGTACCGACTAGATTTCTGGCGAGCATGGCCGTTACGCCAGCCAGTAAAAGGGCTATCCCAATAAGTACGATGCTTCTTATATTTATATTCATTATTATATCCTTTTTTTACGTCCCTTATACTGCCCAGTTCTCAAATGTGGTAAATAACTGAAAAGCCACATAAAGTCCGCCGATAGCTATTCCTACACCATACGGAACCGCATCCTCCTCCTCTTTTTGCACGGAGAAGTTTATATTTACTGAAGATTTATAATATTTTGACGCTTTTATACGATTTTTGACTATAATTGCCGCCGCAAAAGCCCCCCCCACCAAAGACGTAATAAATAAATAGTTTACAATATGGGCCGCCCCCGCCCAAAGAGCGACAGCTGGAATAAACTTTACATCCCCCCCACCCATTACATTAAGGGCAAACAAGCCGACGCAAACTACAAATATAATAATGCTAATCCCGAGCGAAATCAATACATCCTGTACTGGCAATCCATGACCATCCAAATATATTGCAAAAAGGTAAATCGGGTATAATAGGACCGTAGCGATGCATAACCTGTTGGACAGGGTAAGACTTGCCAGATCCGAATAAACAGCTCGGCCCATAAGTAAAGAAAAAAATATAAGTAATAATATAGTTAACAAAACCATGGTTCCCATCTGTACAGTTTTTTATCTAACTATTAAATATACACAAAAGATATTTTCGTTATTAACCATATTGAAAATTTTGTGAAAAATCAAGTAGGTAGTGCATTTTATCCACTCTATTTAAAGTTGGCCATATCTATATGAAATTTAAAAACTTGAAGATGGGCTGATTAATCATATCCGTGCTATCAGGGCGACAGCTATTTTTCACTTGAAGTGGAATTTGATACTTTGGCAGCGGTAGTATTAAATGAAGATTGTAATGTATTACCCAATGTTGTCACGGCCCCAACAATAGCAATCGAAATCAAAGCGGCTATAAGGGCGTATTCTATTGATGTCGCACCGAACTTATTTTCAATAATATTATTTTTATTATTTTTATCCATTATCATTGCCTCGGTCCAAATGATTAATAGAGGTTTTGGAATGTTTTCCAAAACCTCTATTAAAATGTAACGATCTTATGGAGTAGGAGCAGTACCCAAGTTACCCGCTACGTCTGTAAAGGTCTGATTCAGTCCATTACCTACTGCTGATACAGCTCCAATAATTGCTACAGCAATCAGTGCGGCAATCAGACCATATTCAATAGCCGTCGCGCCTTTTTCTGATTTACGTAGTTTAATAAATAATTGTCTCATTTCTAAATCTCCTAAATGTTGTGCCGAAGTAAAAAGTTACCCAAATTATCACTCAAAGTCAAATTTGAGGGTACAAACATGACGGACAGATATGAAGAAATAGTTAATTAATTATAGAAATTCTTTTTTAATTACATATAGTTATAGGATAAATATTTAGAAATTTTTAACTAAATCTTTTTTCCAAGCGCTGGATACAATTCGCCTTAAATTTGATTAAAATCATAGGTATCCCCACAGGAAAGTCCCGTTAAGCTTGTAAACAAAAGAAGAAACAAGGACTTCGGCATATTTAGGAGGGGTCATGATTACTGAGTGTAAGCACTAAATGAGTGGCATATCCCTGCGAAACATGAACAGAAATATCGCCCCCAATCATATAAGCCAACCGTTGAGCAATGGACAGGCCATAGCCGGAAGATATCTCAGGCTCATACTTTAATGCACCACTTGAGGTCATAATTTTTTGCTCTTTCGCCTCATTACTATGCCGATAGAATATTTTTTTTGCGTCTTTTTCGTCTATTTTTGGACCGAGAAGAGGTAACTCAACCCTAACTTGGGCATTACTATTAATAAGGACTGAGGGACAGACCGTCTCCCCGCCAGTAGCTCTCTTGATTATGCTCGCCAACATTTTAGTCAAACATAGCTCAACACTCTGCTTGTCATTATACAGAATGACATCAATATTATTGTCATTATCCTTCAAGTGAACATTATACTCTTCTGCCATGGCTTCGACATTTTCCTGACAGTTCATCAAAATTGATTTCAGAGAAAATGATTCAGGATTTATCTGCATTAGCCCAGCTTCAAGCCTAGCAGAATCCAGCACATCATTTACAGCTTCTTTCATTTGCATTGATGCCGTCAGGATATTTTTTATATTCTGATGATAATGCTTATTCACCGGCCCCCATGTCTCCATATTTATCATTTCTGAAAACCCTATGATCGCATTTAAAGGTGTCCTGAATTCGTGTGACAGATTTTGAAGTAGTTCCTGCGCTATATCTTCTTTATGAGCGCCCTGCACCGTCTTTTTCGGCGTCAGGTCCTCTTGAGAGGTGACCTTCAAGGCCTGTTTGCTCATATATTCTTCCAAGGCCACTTCCTGAAGGCCCGCATTCGGTTGCTCATCAATGACTGGCGTCGTCATGGACAGATGATCATCGCTTGTCTCTGCACAGGCGCTGCCGCGAAACCCTGCGAAGCGTCCGGTATAAATATCAAATATTGCAATAGCACTGAGATACCAAATATTTTTTTCTTCGTTTTTTGACGAAACATCAAAAGGAACATTCCGAAAAGAGGAGCGATGCTCGAATAGAGCTTCGAACGTACTGGTCACGGGGTCATCCGCCGCGCCACTATCCGGCATGGTGCAGAGGGAAATAAAATCCTCGCCGATAAGTGAGGGCGACGCGCGACCAAATGCTACAAAAGATTCCTCTGAAATAAAGCTGAGCAACCCATTCCTGTCCACTTCCCAGAACCAGTCAGCAACGGTACGAGCAAATTCCCGCTGCCTGTTGGTTTCGCTTCGCGCTTTCTGAACTTTTTGCCAAATATCATCACCAATATCCGTTGATATATCAGCCATCTGAACGGTACTGTCAAATTGACCAGCATGGTCGGGCTGCACCGCGTCATTGGCGGCCATATCCTTCGGAAACCCATTCTCCTTGTCTTTAAAAGACCTAACAAGGGAATGAAGATGCTCCTCCATAACTTGTTCGAGCGGACCTTCCGCTATTGTCTCGGGCTGAGTTTTTGTTTCTGGCTGAGCTTTTGTTTCCGGCTGAGCTTTTGCCCCTGATGGCGTATTAATAATTGAAAGACCGGCAACCTTTTCTTTTTCCTTTTTACGTATTGGAAAATGCGTCGGAATCACCGGAGACAAATCTCCCGCTGATTCTTGAACCTTTTTTGGCACACCAATTGGGCCATCCACAATCTGCTCAAAATTGTTTTTGTGCATCTTCTGCGCCCGTAACAGCTCCAGAATATTTGCTGTCACTTCCTCATCCATGTCCGGGATAACATCTTCGGCATGTTTGTCCAGTTCATTGAGGCTGTATTTTTGCTTTGAGCCCTGCAAATCCTGAAATGCATTTTCCAGCTCACGACGCACCAGTGGTGACAGGCCGAAACGGCGAGAAATGTGAATTCTATGAGGGTCTGTCCCATAGCGGATAATATGGATTAGTTTTTCATCCGGCAAAATGGCCTTCTCAAGCAACGGGCCGGATACCTCCACCACATCTTCACACATGATGTTGATAAGTTCTTCTGGCGGGCTAGGCAATTCATAGAGAGCGGCGGCTATTTCCTTACGGGCGGATAACTCTACCTGATCCAGAAGTTCTTTTAATATCTCGGTCAGCATCCGTATCTGCGCTTCAGATGCCATAGGTCTTTTCTGGAGAAAAAGATCGCTGATG
>DAOWHQ010000232.1:0-4406 GCA_030641355.1 Alphaproteobacteria bacterium | reverse complement strand
CATGAAAGTCTGGGCAATACCGGGGTTAAATGCGCCCTGTCCACCGGGGACTTTAAAGCGTTTTTCGTCCCAAGGCTGTACCGCCTTGCCGCCGCCTGAGATCCATGCTTTGGCTTTGGCAACAACGTCTTCCAATGGGGCAATCTCATGAACCACATTGTTGGCCAATGCGTTTTTCGGGTTCATGTTTTTACCCTGTAGCAGGAAGGGCAGAGCAGGCTGAACACCCATCAGGCGTGGCAGGCGTTGTGTGCCGCCCGCACCAGGTAATAGACCAACCAGAACTTCGGGGAAGCCAAGGGTAAGTTTTGGATTATCAGCCACAACACGGTAATGACAGGCGAGGCAAATTTCCAGACCACCACCAAGGGCAAGGCCATTGATGGCTGCCGCGAACGGCTTGCCACTGGTTTCCAGTTTGCGCAGAATGTCGTTCATTCTGAAGGCTGTTTTATAAATTTCTTCCGCGCCGCCGTCTTCCATATTGTCGGTCCAGCCGAGCAGCATATCAAGGTCAGCACCAGCCACAAATGAGCCGGTTTTGCCAGAAGTAATCACCGCACCTTTAATGCCATCATCTTCTGCGATGCGCGCGACCAGACTTTCCAGTTCATTCAGCAGAGGAGCCGAAATAACATTCATGGATTTGCCCGGAAGATCAATTGTCAGTAAAGCAATACCATCCTGATCGAGCTCGTATTTAATAATTTCAGTCATTTTCATATTTCCTTTTATACACGCTCGATGATGGTTGCCGTGGCCATGCCGCCACCCACACAGAGGGAGGCCAAGGCCGTTGATTTATCGGACCGTTCCATTTCTTCCAGAGCGGTTCCCAAAATCATGGCACCCGTTGCACCCAGAGGATGACCCATGGCGATGGAACCACCGTTCACATTGACATATGACTGATCAAGGTCTAGTTCCTGAATGAAGCGCAGGGCAACGGCGGCAAATGCCTCGTTGATTTCCCAGACGTCAATATCTTTTGTGGTCATGCCCGCACGTTTTAGTGCTTTGTTGGCTGACCTGCCGGGGCCGTCCAGCATAACAACTGGCTCTGAACCGATATCGGCAAAGCTAACGAATTTAGCGCGGGGTTTAAGGCCCATGGCCTCGCCCATTTCCTTCGTTCCAATAAGTATTCCGGCAGCACCATCCACAATACCACTGGCATTTCCGGCATGGTGAATATGAGTGATCTTTTCCACATGGGGGTATCTTTTCAGCGCGATGCTGTCAAAACCAAACTCGCCCATATCAGCGAATGATGGTTTCAGTCCCGCCAGTGCTTCGATGGTGGCTTCGGGGCGCATATGTTCATCATGGTCAAGAACGGTCATGCCGAGCTTGTCTTTGATGACCACAAGAGACTTATCAAAATGGCCTTTATCCCATGCCACTTTGGCGCGCTGCTGACTTTGCACAGCAAAAGCATCACAATCTTCGCGGCTGAAACCATAAAGGTTGCCCATCAGGTCTGCGCCGATGCCCTGAGGGGCAAAGCCGATTTTACCTGAGGTTTGTGGGTCAATGGCCCAAGCACCGCCGTCTGATCCCATGGGGACCCGTGACATGGCCTCGGCACCACTACCGATAATCAGGTCAGCCTGTCCCGCCATGACGCTCGCGGCGGCATAGTTTGTCGCCACAAGGCCGGATGAGCAAAAGCGGTCAATCTGCAGGCCCGGAACATGATGGCCATATCCCGCCAGAATTCCGGCGAAACGCGGCATAACGGAGCCTTGTTCTGCGACCGGAGCCACTATTCCGGTGATGATATCATCCACTAGTTTTGGGTCAAAATTAGTACGGTCTTTGAGCGCGACCAGAACCTGTGTCAGCAAGTCAATTGGCGTTACCTCATGAAGGCTGCCATTGGCTTTGCCACGACCGCGCGGGGTTTTGACATAATCATAAATATAAGCATCAGTCATTTATCTGTATCCTTTTAATTTTGGCCATTTTAGAATGATTGGGCGTCAAGTGCCATTACACTATCTGCACCAGCTTCGATTTTAACTTTAAGGGATGATGTTTCCGGCAGCATATGACCAAAGAAGAAGTCTGCTGTGATCAGTTTATTTTCCAGAAATGTCTTGTCGCCTTCGCCTGCGGCCAGCATTTCGCTGGCCTTCTTAGCCATATCGGCCCAGAAATAGCCCATGGTGACCAGAGCCATCAGGTTCAGGTAATAATGAGCGCCCGATCCGGCGTTATTGGGGTTTTCCATACCATTCTGCATCAGCCACATACTCGCGGCCTGCAAACGGCCAAGGGCTTTTTCCAGAAGGGGAATATGTTTGGCGAGACTTTCGGTTGATTTATTGTCGTCAATGAAAGTCTGGATCATTTCAAAATAGGCGCGGATTGCTGCCCCGCCATTTGCCGGAAGCTTGCGTCCGATCAGGTCCATGGCCTGAACGCCGTTGGTGCCTTCATATATGGGGGCGATGCGGCTGTCGCGCAGGAATTGTTCCATGCCCCATTCGCGGATATAACCGTGCCCACCAAAGCATTGCAGCGCACGACTGGCGGATTCAACGCCCTGATCGGTCAGGTAAGATTTCAGAACTGGCGTGATCAAAGCCAGAAGCTCTTCGGCTTTCTCACGATCGGCCTCAACGGGATGTTCCCGCGTTGTATCCACCAATATTCCAGCCCAGATTGACATGGCGCGACTACCTTCGATGAAAGCGCGGTTGGTCATCAGCATCCGGCGCACGTCAGGATGCACTATGATGGGGTCGGCTTTGTCTTCGGGGTTTTTTGCTCCGGTGAGCGCGCGGCCCTGAATACGGTCATTGGCATAGGCCGCCGCATTCTGGTTGGCAACCTCTGCAATGGCAAGCCCCTGAATGGCAACACCCAGACGGGCTTCATTCATCATGGTGAACATGGCTTTCATGCCTTTATGTTCAGCGCCCAGAAGATAACCAGTGGCGTCATCATAATTCATCACACAAGTAGAGTTTGAATGGATACCCATCTTCTCTTCCAGTGAGCCACATGACACGTTGTTATTTTCGCCAACGGAGCCATCTTCGTTGATTTTGTTGCGCGGCACGATGAAAAGGCTGATGCCTTTAACGCCTTGCGGGCCGCCACTGATGCGGGCCAAAACCAGATGCACTATATTTTCCGTCAGGTCATGATCGCCGGCGGAAATGAAAATCTTTGTGCCGGAGATTTTATATGTACCGTCTTCCTGTGGTTCGGCCTTGGTGCGCATCAACCCCAAATCGGTGCCGCAATGTGGCTCTGTCAGATTCATGGTTCCGGTCCATTCGGCGGAATACATTTTGGGGAGATACAGGTTTTTCTGCTCGTCCGTTCCCCACGCCGCAATAGATTCTGTCGCGCCTTTGGTCAGGCCCGGATACATGGCAAAGCCCCAGTTGGCGGAAACCATAATTTCAGTGAGGATAAGGCCTAGTGTCTGCGGTAGTCCCTGACCACCATAATTCACATTGCCGGTCATGCCCTGCCAACCGCCTTCGACATATTGATTGTAGGCTTCTTTGAACCCGTCGGGTGTTATAACCTTACCATCCACAAGCTTACAGCCCTGCTCATCACCGGAAAGATTTAGCGGTTGATAGATATTTTCAGCGCCCTTCGCAGCTTCGTCCAATATAGCATCCAGAAGGTCTGGTGTTGCCTCAGCAAAGGCGGGTATATTGTTATATTGCTGCAGATTAAAATAATCATGCACTAGAAACTTGATATCATTAATAGGCGCGGAATATGTCGGCATGGGGGTGGTCTCCTAATATTAAAATTTTATATTGTCCTGACCGGGATAGGGTTCCCAGTTTTTGAACATTTCAATAATTTCATTGAGCTCTTTTAAGGTCTCATCAATATCTTTTTTCTGTCTCTCAAGGGTTTTGATTCTCTCTCGGCAATTTTGCAGACCAATTTCCCGCTGTTTAACCTTGCCGCCTTCCAGATAATAAAGGTCCAGAAGTTTGCCCATATCGGAAATGGTAAAGCCGACACGTTTTCCCCTGAGTATCCAAGCTAATCTGGCGCGGTCTTTTTTGGAATATATGCGGGTTTGGCCGTTGCGCGTGGGCGCAATAAGCTTTTGATCTTCGTAGAAGCGTAAAGTCCGGGGCGTGATGTTGAATTCTTCTGAAAGTTCAGAAATGCTGTAAGTTTTCTCAGTCATTATATCCCACAAATCTAACAATCATAGATAAGCCGCAACCGTACATACTAAAACAACACGGGGTTGGCAGGCCTTAGAATCGATGATGTAACAATAGCTTACCTTTACGTAAAGGTCAACTAAAAATGACGAGCGTTTAAAGGGTATATAATGGTATCATTGAAGTGCAAATTTGTTTAGGATGGAAAGGGTATAAGCGCCTTGGACAAGCTACTATTTCAACATAAAAACT
>DAOWHQ010000173.1:0-14583 GCA_030641355.1 Alphaproteobacteria bacterium | reverse complement strand
ATAGGTGACCGGCACCAAGGGCGATCATCTCCTCTGTTGCAGTGAAGCGACCGTTATTGCGCATGATGCCACCAACGAGTCCTGTCCCGAGCAGGCTATCTGTCCGTTCCAGAAGAATTACTTCTTCTGCTCCTGCAAGACGTGCAGTTAATGCTGCTGAACAACCAGCCCAGCCACCACCAATAACTACGACACGTTTACCCATTGTATTCTCCTTTTAATACTTTACATGTTGCCTCATATCCGGCGACCAAGGCCGCTATATTCTTAACGACCAGCTTTGCGGGAAGTTTCTGGGCAACGCTTTTCTTTAATGATTCTAGTGATACGACATCTGATACGGCGGCTATGCATCCGAGCGACACTACGCCTGATGCAATTGGCTTGCCTGTATTCTCCACAGAGATTCGAACTATAGGAACGGCAATTGCCCCTTGAGGGACTTTCTTGACGTGATCCGCATCGACAATAGTCTGACCCGACGGCTTAACTGAATCCGCAAACTGATTAGCAGCATTCTGATTTAATAAGACCAATACGTCTGGGGTATCCGTTCTAGGGTAGCTTATTCTTTTGCTGCCTGCGACGACCTCTACAAGGCTGGGTCCACCACGTGTGGCTGAACCATATTCGCCTCTTTGTGTTGTCCAGAGACCTTCATGGGTGCCTGCTGCTATATTCAGAACAGATCCGGCGAGCTTCACGCCCTGACCACCAATTCCGGCAATGCGTACTTCGTGACGAGGGATGTTTCGCGATGATTTGGCGGGTTCTTCCTCTGTAACCACTTCTATAGCTTCTGCGGCTTTTTCCGCAATAGATACCCGAAGTGCTTCTGCCCATTCATTATAGGAATCGAAATATTCAGGCAAGTTTGTGCGACTAAGAACGCCCAGTGGTAATCCCTTATCCGAAGTGACGCCAATCATAGAAAAACCAGGTGTATTCATGGCATCATTTACCAGCTGTGACAGCTGATCCACATTATCAATTGAGCCACGCGATACGGAAGCCGCCTCAAGGCTTGTGGCTAATTCAAGTGGTGTGGCTCTTTTTTCAATACAATCCTGAATACCGAATGAGTGCCAATTCGTACGTTGAACCGGTGATGCGGTAACAGCATCTGTGACTTCTGAGCGCAATATCAACAGTGTCATTCCCATATTACGTCTTGCGGCATGAATTAAATGGTTCATACCTAATGTCACCGCATCAGCATTCATAATAAGAAGCATTGGAGTGTCTGGCAGAGCCGCACGCAATCCTATGGCAAGCGCTATATTACGACCGGGCGGGCCGTGAATAAACGATATGGCGGGCCCATCAGAATTATCTTCCGGCAATTCTGCAAGGCTTGTCAGAACCAGTGGCAGCTTCCTGTTTTTATCAAGAGAAGCTGAACGGATAATCACATCCATCAAGGTTTGCCATGTATCTGTATAGGCAGAATATTTCTGGGCGCGTTTGCTCATGAACCAGCCACCAGATGTTTTTGAATGGCAGTTAATATTTCATCCGGTGTAATTTGGTTGCCATCAGCTTTATTTATTCCTTCAATATTAGACTGGCCTGCAGCCAACCGCTCAACTTCGCTGCGAATTTGACCAAAGTTAAGTTCTGGAACTATGATATTATCCATATCAACCGCGAGCTTTTTTACTCTTTCTTCTGGGAAAGGCCATATAGTCTGTAGTTTTAATAAACCGAGCTTAATGCCTTGCTCTCTTGCCAGAGAGACAGCCCGCGTTGCAGCCATTGCCGTGCCACCATAGGCAATGAGGGCAATATCTGCGTCGTCAAGTTCGATTTCTTCATAAAGGAGAATGTCGTCAAGATTATCTTCGATCTTGCTATACATATGATCCCACCATTGGGACACAAGCTCAGAATCCTCCGTAGGGTAGCCTTTTTCATCATGTAAAAGCCCCGTTACGTGATAACGATATCCTTCACCAAATTTTGCCAGCGGAACAACGCCCCCTTTAGTATAGGCAAAGGCCTTATAGTCTTCGGGGGATTCTTCTGGTTCACGACGTTCAAATATTTCTACTGTCTCATCAGCAAGCTCGATTTTCTCTTCTAGTGATGAAACCAAGGCATCGGCGAGGAAAATAACCGGCGTTCTGTATTTCTCTGAGAAATTAAAGGCTTTGATGATCAGGTCATAACAATCCTGTACAGAACCGGGACTTAAAGCAATGATTGGATGGTCGCCATGAGTTCCCCACCTTGCCTGCATGATATCACCCTGCGCTGCCTTTGTGGGCAGTCCCGTGCTAGGGCCAACCCGCTGAACGTTAATTACAACACAAGGGATTTCACTACCAACCGCATATCCCAGATTTTCCTGCATAAGGGAAAAACCGGGGCCACTTGTGGCGGTCGCAGACTTTAATCCGCCCAGTGATGCACCAATGATGGCGCCCATGCTTGCAATTTCATCTTCCATCTGTACAAAAATGCCACCTTCTTCTGGTAAGCGGTCAGATAAAATCTCAGCGACCTCAGTAGAAGGTGTTATCGGATATCCAGCATAAAAACGACAACCAGCTTTTATGGCGCCTTCAGCGATGGCTTGATTGCCGTACATTACTTCGAATTTTGACATTTATAATACGCCTTTATATTTGGAGTGTTCTGGATGTTCCGGCGGCAATATTTCGATGGCAAAGTCGGGACAGTGCCTTTCACATAACTTACAATTTATGCAGTTCTTCAGACCGGGTGTAATTGGGTAATCTTCTTCGTCTTCTGCCAAAACATTTTGGGGGCACCATGCTGTGCATAAGCCACATGCCTTGCAGTAATCTTTGTTAACTCTAATCTCAAAAACGCCATGCCGGACTTCAATCATGATAAGTCTCCGGCTTTTTCTTTCTGGTTCTTTAAATATTCAAGCATGGAATAATATCTTGCACTAAAATCAACGGAGCCTTTATTCTCAATAATTATGCCGCGGCCTGTTCTGTCGTCTGCTTCAAAACCATCAACATTTTTACTGTCTTCGCTGTCACCAAAAGGGGCGTCAGGGGATGTAATTCTGACGGCTTGTGAGCTGCGTTTTTCAAGGGCCGGATTGCTGCGATAGGTATCATTATCCATATCGGCTATCATGTCTGATGCTTCTGGACGTTGGTTCATTTTGCCGTAAAGGACATGACAATTACTGATGATCTCGATTATGGAAAAACCAGAAATATTCATCGCCCGTTCTACCATTTTAACAAGGGAAGCCGTGTGATTAACAGTAGCTCGCGCAAAAAAGGGAACACCAGCGGCGCGAGCAAGAACCTCAAGGTTCATGGGCCGTTCGATGGTACGGTGTTTGGCCGTAGTTGTTTTGCTTCCGGTCGGCGTTGTTGGGGAAGATTGTCCGCCAGTTAAGCCATAAATACTGTTATTTACGACGATCGCAGTCATATCAATATTTCTACGCATGGCACTGATCAAATGATTGCCGCCAATTGACATAGCATCACCGTCACCCATAATGGTAAAAATTTTCATATTTGGACGAGCCATTTTCAAACCAGTTGCAAATGTAGGTGCCCTGCCATGTGTTGTGTGAATAGAGTTGAAATCGGTATAGCCGGACATACGTCCCGTGCACCCAATACCGGAAACCATAGCTACTTCGTCTTTGTCTAAACCCTGATAATGGATGGCCTGGACAATAGAGCTCATAATAATACCAAGCCCGCAACCCGGACACCAGGTTGTCGGCAACATCTCTGATCGCATGTAATCCTTGAGGATTTGTGATGTCTGTAGCTTCATTTCTTATACCTATTAGGTTTTTGGTGCCGCCAGAGTGATGTCTTTATGGTTTTTTTACCCTTGCGACCTCTTCATATTGTATACTGTATACAGAATTGGCTTTCGTGTCAATATTTACAGGTATTTTTTCATAGCTGATTTATTTCAATTCATTCAAATGACTAACGATTGCTTTTGCGATAAGAATGGGGTGTGAGATGTGACTTCCGTGGGCACCGCCTTCTATTTTTGCGATATTTGCTTGTGGTAATATTTCGCTGATTCTTTCCGTAACTTTTTTATAGGTGGGAAGGGATTCTGTGCCTGTGGAGAAGGTAATTTTGTTGGGGTAATCTTTTAATCCGGATACATCAATTACAAGCCTTTCGGGATCACGTGATTGATCAAGCCAGGTATCTACATTTGATAATATTACGGTGCGTGAACTTTCATTAAAAACTTTATTCCAGCTATCTTCACCAAAGGCTACTTTTTCGATGAATAGCCTTGCACCTTCCTCTATTTCCCCCTGTATGATTAGCTTGGCGGCTTTTTTCATCAAGCCTGCACTTTCTATGCGCAGGGTATCCAGTTCATCATTGCCAGACAATAAAGAAAATACTGGAGGCTCATGAACAAAAAGACTTAAAGTTTTTTCAGGCGCGGTGCTGGCTAGTGTGATAGCAACATTGGCGCCGTATGAATGACCAATAATATGTGATGGCCCAAGGTTAAGTTCCTCTATTAAATCAAGTGCATCTTGAACGTCTTCGCTTAGGTGGCCCTGTCTGGCAATATCAGTGCTCGCGCTATGGCCTCTGCGGTCATATGTCACTGTGCGATAATCAAAGCTCAATCTTTTAGTAACGCAGTCCCAGCTGTGGTGATCATCCCATGAACCATGAATGAAAACTATTGGTTCGCCAGCACCTTGGTCTGTATAAGCAAGCTCAACATTTCCTATCTTTGCACGGCGTAAATATGATTTTTCTTCTGATATGGGCATTTTTTTCTCTTAATTTAGAAATTTTTTAAATTCATGTGGAATGAGAGCTTTATAGGCTCGCATATTTAGTAAAATGGCGTTACCGCTATCAAATCAAAGAACTTGCAGGGAGGTATGCTCGGAATTTCATTGATAGCGAGTAATATTTTCTCTCGGCCAAGAGGGAAAATCGAAATTGATGATTTAGGCCCCTTCCTCCAACTCAAAAATCCCAGTAATCTCTACGGTAGATCCGCCTGGAAGCGAGCTACACCCCATAGCGGCGCGGGTATGCTGTCCCTTTTCACCGAAGCATTTTGTTATAATATCTGTTGCCCCATTTGCGACAGTGGCGTGATTTTTGAATCCTGCATCTGAATTCACATATACGGATATATTGATGCAGTTTTTGACCTTGTTCAGGTTGCCATTACAGGCTTCCTTGACTTGAAACAAAAGGTTTAACGCACAGATTTCGGCCCCCTTAACAGCCTCTTCCAAAGTAACGTCATTTCCAACTGATCCACTATATTTCAATTCGCCATTCCATTTGCAGATCTGACCTGAAAAATAAACAATCGAACCTGATCGCCTGTAAGGGATATAGTTCGACCCAGGATCACTCTTTTCAGGTAATGACAGTCCCATGCTTTTTAGTTGTTTTTCTGCGTCTGATAACATTTGTTTCTTGTGTAATTTGCTTCTGTATATTATTGTCTACAGTATACAATTTTCACGAAATATGTCAATGTGCATTTTCTAGATATTACTGGCTGGACTTTAATCGGCAATTATATTGAAATTAGTGTGCTATAAACGCATTTGCTCAGCTGCTTATGTACGTAACTACTTTAAATTAAACACAAAGTTCTCATTGTAAAAAAGGTAATGTAAGGTGGATAGTCTAGGGTTTGATATTTTTGATCAAATGCAATGGTGGGTCATCCTGATAGGGATGGTAGCTGTTTTTGTGGGATCTATAATACAAGGCTCTACTGGCCTTGGCTTTGGTATGGTTGCCGCTCCTATACTTCTGATTATGGACCCTGTATTTGTTCCCGGCCCGCTTCTAGTCTTGGCAATGTTAGTTTCTTTGTTAATGGTATTCCGTGAATGGAAAAATATTAATTTTACTGGTCTCTCTATGGCGCTTGGGGGCAGGGTGCCGGGTACTATTCTTGCCGCCATTACATTTTCAGCTATTCCCATAGCTCTATACGGAATTATTTTCGGGGTGATGATACTGGCTGCTGTGGTATTAAGTGTGACCAGATGGCATTTTGTTTCTTCTAGCAGAAATTTAGTAATCGCCGGATTTGCTTCCGGTTTTATGGGCACATTAACATCAGTAGGTGCGCCGCCCATGGCATTGGCCTATCAAAATGAAGCTGCCGATGTCATCAGGTCGACCATGGCAGCATTTTTTACTGTTGGTGCGCTTGTATCAATAGGGGCGCTCTTTCTAATAGGTGGCTTTTCAGTAGATCACCTTTTTATTAGTGCTGTTTTCATCCCACCTTTGTTGGTGGGGTTTCGGGTATCTAGCTTTGTAGTTAAAAAGCTTAACAAGAAAGCAGTTAGATTATCCATGCTGTCATTGTCAGGAGTTTCAGCCATATTGCTGATTATAAGATCAGTTATAACCCTGAATTAATGGAAGCCTGTTACAGCACCACCATCTACGCGAATGACGGACCCGTTTATGAAGCTTGATCGAGCACTGCAAATGAAGGTCACAACATCCGCAAATTCATCGGCTTGTCCCAGGCGGCCCAAAGGATTGGCTTTGGCATCAGCGTCACGTACATGATCAACATCCTTGCTTTCCTGCTTTGATACCCATTCTGCAAATCGCCCATAAGCGGGGGTATCAAATTGACCGGGAATAATGACATTTACCAGAACGTCTGGCGCTAATTCCAGAGCCAGCGATCTTGCCGCTGCTGATACACCGCTTCTGAATACAGATGACAATGCAAGTTCGGGCGTGGCTTCTACGATGGCGCGTGCAGTAATAAAAGTCATGCGGCCAGAGTTGGATTTTTTCAGGTGAGGCGAAGCCGCAGCTGCTGCTTCTAACGCAGGCCGTAACATAGTGTCGTATGCTTTGTCGCGTGCTTCAGATGATACGTCAAGTATCCCACCCGGCGTGCCGCCGCC
This sequence comes from Alphaproteobacteria bacterium, assembly GCA_030641355.1. Lineage (GTDB taxonomy): Bacteria > Pseudomonadota > Alphaproteobacteria > Sphingomonadales > Emcibacteraceae > Paremcibacter. The sequence goes on along the minus strand of DAOWHQ010000173.1, from coordinate 7,682 downwards.
GGTGTTAATAACAATAATATCAAGTCCCTGAAGAGCCGCTGCCGCATCATCAACAATCCGCTTAGCTTCTCCGGTAATCGTTAGGTCGCCAGTTACGGCGAGTTTAGCGCCGCTATTCTTTACAGCTTTCTGTGCGCGGGCAGCATCGCGACCGGATATGGCAACATATGCGCCTTCTTCGACAAGTTTCCGTGCTATAGCAAGGCCTAATCCTGAGCTGGAGCCCAAAACCAATGCTTTTTTACCAGTTAAACCAAGGTCCATTTTAGTTCCTAACAATAATAAGTGACATCACATCATTACAATGGCCAGAATAGTAATGGCCAGAATACCGGATAGTACGGGAACCAAATTACGTCTGACTAAATCGACCGGAGCAACATTAGCAATCCCCGCATCTGCACAGGCACCAAAGGCCCATGCAACCATCGTTCCGCCACCTGTGAAAATTGTAACCACTTGTCCAAGCGCGGATAATATTGCGACGTTAAGTCCGGCCCCGGCGGCAAGTGCACCGGATAATGAACCAATTAACGGAAGGCCGGAAAATCCAGACCCATCCATACCTGTGAGGAGAGCAATAAAACTTATTCCAAAGCTTAATAACCAACCAGCATCGGACAAATGTTGTCCTATATAGTTGCCTACATCAAAAAGAAAACCGGGTGTTCCCGCACCGATAACGGCTTCTGCATGTTCTGGATTTCCCAGTAAGAAGAAGCCTGCTATGGGTAATATGGGGGCAAATATTTTGATGGTAAAATAGAAACCTTCCCGGATATGGACGCTGATAATATCCATTGCATGATGACCATGTGAAGCAAAGGTTGATAAGACTAATAATGTTATAGCCGTTCCACCAAGCAATGCCGTAGCATTTCCGCCTCTTATGGCATTCTCCGGATCGAATAATCCGCGATATACCATAAGCAAAGCAATACTAATAAGGATGATAGGAACAAGAATAGCAAAAAACTTGGCGTAAGGCTTTTTCTCTTCCTCTAATTCAACCAGTTCCTCAGCAGGAAGATCAGAGTTTGAGCCGTAGCTTTTGCCGCCTAATTTTATGTCCTCCCCGTTAGGCTCGCAGGTCAGCACACCAGAACGCATATCACGGCGGATCGTATAAATAGCAACAGAGAATGCCACCATACCAGCCACGAGCGAGAAAAGAATTGTGTAGGGAAGCAGTTCGCTGGTTTCAATACCGGCTGCCCCCGCGGTTAGGCGCGTGGCCCCCTGAATAATTGGATCAGCCGAAAGTGCCATGCCGTGCCCTGATAAATTTACCGCAACCGCACTGGCCATTGCAGGCAAGCCAACGCGTATGGCAACGGGGATAAGGACGGTCCCTACCAAAGCAACAGCCGGTGTTGGCCAGAAAAATACAGCAGCAATATACATCGTAAGAGCCAGAACGAAAAAGGCGGATTTCGGTCCAACCATGAGCTTTTTCATCGGCTCAACCATTATTTGGGCCGCACCTTGAGATTGTAATGCTTTTAACATTGCCGCCATGAGCGCAATAACAAGCATAATATCAAAAAGCTCGTTACCGGCATTTAACAGTGCCCTAAAGACGACCTGAACCGCAGAAATAATCATATTCAGAATGCCGTCATCTTTTTGATAAGCGGTCATGGCCAGTATGAAAGTTCCTATTATTGACGGGATAATTACGCCTTTTCGGAACCCTATGGAAACGAAGATGGAAAGAACGACCAATAAAAAGACCAAATGAGAAGTGGTTAAAGCTACTTGTTCCATGTTTTCCCTACAATAAATTTATAAGCCAAATATTTGTTTTTTAAATAACACTTGTGTTATCTACTTATTCCAATTTTTTATTAATCTGATATATTGGTAATAAGCATACTATAAACTGTATACAGTATACAGCGAATATGGTATAATGAGCAAGTAATTAATTGGAATAATTAAGGGTGAATGAGTATTGGCAGATTCTAAGACAGTAGCATGGGCAGATGTTGGCGAGAAACACCAATCATTGAACGATAGAATTTATAAAGCTCTGCGCGAGGCAATTTTTCGCGGAGATTATAAGCCCGGTGAAAGATTAACAGAACCCGGCCTTGCAAAGCTATTTGGGGTTTCAAGAAACCCTATTCGAGAAGTGCTGCGCAAACTTCAGAGCGAGGGTATTGTCGAAATCCCCCCCCGTAAGAGTGCGCGTGTAGCAGTATATACGGTTGAAGAAATCGAAGAAATCATCGAACTTAGAGCAGAACTTGAAGGATTAAGTGCCCAATTTGCCGCCGGACGTTTAACTGATGACACCATTGAGAATTTTCAGGATCTACTTGATGCCGGGAATAAAGCAGTTGAGGAAAACGATATACCCAAACTAAGCGAGTATAATGAAGAGTTTCATTCTCTGTTATCTAGTTCAGGCAAAAACCGATTTTTAGTGGATTATATTTCTATCCTTCGTGAAAGAACCTTATGGCTGTTTGACAAAGTCAAAGGTGATCGCAGCATTGTTTCTTGGAAAGAGCATGTCGGCGTACTTGAAGCAATCATGTCATCAGACCGAAAGCTAGCAGCCTTGCTTAATGCCCGACATGTAAGAAAGATCGGGGCCGAAGTCTTAAAAGTGATCGGTGAGGATAATGGTGCTGGCTGAAACCGGCTATGTTGAAGCTGATCAGTTAAATCATATCTTTTGGTGCATATAATCCGGCTGCTTTGTTAACGAGACGCTTTCCGGCTTCCAAAGCACCTTTTGCATATGAATCCAAGGTATGTACCGTAAACTTAAGGTCAATTTCTGAAGCTCCTAAATTTAAAATTAAGGAATTGATGCCGACAGTTATAAGGCATTTACCTACTCATCTGCTTGCGCCATAAATAATCACTCTCATATGATTTCCTATTTTTTTACTAGTTTATTTTTAATAAAAAAACCCCGATAATATTATCGGGGTTTCAGTGGGATGAGGGAGGTGGTAGACAACCTCCCTCCAAACCGTTATGTGCGATGCTAGAAGTCGAAACTTACTTTTGCATAATAGAAACCGCCAGCAATACCACCAGGTGATGTTGTTGGATATTTGGAACCAAGGATGAAGTCCCAAGGGTTCAAATCAGGGAAGCTGTTTAATACATTATCAGCACCCACTACGATTTCAACCTTATCAGTCACATTGTATGCGGCCTGTACATCAAGCGATACTTGTGCGCCGGAATCAATCCGAAGTCCAAGAGCATTCACGTGCAATTCAGTGAATGAACTATAGTAGTTGGCCCGTACATGTGCACGCCAGTTATCGGCACTGTGTTTCAATGTCAGATTACCCTTAAACTTAGGGTTATTCTCTTCCAATTGAACAACACGTCCTTCACTCAACAGTTCGTTAGGATCTGTTGGGTCAAAGGATGTTACTTCTGTGCTTGTCCAGTTACCGGCAAGAACCATTTCAGTGCTACCGTTATCTGAAACATTCAGAGGAACAGTCGCAACAATGTCCAGTCCTTGAGTTGTGGTGCTAAAATCGTTTGTAAAGAAACGGAAGCTACCAAAACCAGCTGCTGCGGCGAAACCCTCAGCAATAAGATCAGTTCTTTGTTGATCTGTCAGTGACTGACTGGCGGATTGTGTAAGACGATCATCCATTGAAATACGATAGTAATCTACAGTAAGGTCAAGAAGATCACCATTGTAAACAAAACCAACAGAGAAGCTTTTGGATGTTTCAGGTACTAGCTGTTTACCACCGACGGCTACGGCTACCGGGCTCGTAGCTGGAATAACACCTGATTCAATAAGGTCACCATCAGGGGAGATTTCAGTTGTAAGCGCGCTGAACTGTTGCTGTCCAGGTGTTGGTGCATGGAAGCCTGTTGCATAACTTGAACGAATACCAAATTCTTCGGTAACATGATAAAGGCCAGTAACTTTATAAGTTACTTTACTACCCATGTCTGTGAAGTCTTCGTAACGAACCGCAGCACCCAGAACCAACTCATCTGTAACATCTGCTTCTAAATCAAGATAAAAAGCGATATTGCTACGGTCAAAGTCACCGGCAATGCTGGGGGAGAAACCGGGGAAGGCTTCTTCACCAATCAGGAAGCCCTGATCTGCAAGAATACCAGCCTGCCATGATGCAGGTTCGCCAGCTACAATTGTAAAGCTCTCTTTATGCCATTCAAAACCACCAGCAACGTTCAATGGTGATGCCAGTCCCTGAACTTCCACAGGATATGAAAGGTCAACATTCACACTGGCTTCAGTTTGAATTCTGTCACCAAGGTTATTAAATGTTGTTGGTGAAAGTGAACCCATGCTTGGATTTGGAACATTATCAACATTAAAGGCTAGAAGGTTACGACCACCATTCAGGCTAATATCATATATCATGCCGCTTTCTAATTCACCACGAAGGCCAACAGCGCCAGAAAGGTCAGTCAACTTACTGCCAAAGAACGGCGTATAACCACCGGGGAAGTCTTCAAGAGCTGAATAACAGTTTGGATCCGCAAAGACGGCTGCGAGGCGGGCATCCGCATCAGCTGCGCCAACAGCGATAGGTGTATTAACAACACCAGTACCACCAAAATCAATACCACCATCACAGGTGATGCCATCATTCGGTGTCATATCACCAATAAGATAGTTTCCGCCATCGTCATCATCTGTAAACACACCGAAACGGCCTGTTGGATTACGATAGAAGAAGTCACTGGCTGTTTTTCTTTCTGAATAACCGCCGAAGAAATAGAATTCGCTATTATCGCTGGAAGCAGCAGCCATATTTACAAATAACTTCAGATCATCATCGATCTGTGGCGCACCAAAACGCGTTGCAGGAGCAGGAACAGCGGTATTGCCGCCATCGATCAATGCCTGTGCATCACCACGTTGGTTGGCGCGTGTTGTCATTTCGCTTTCTCTGAATTCAGCACTAAATCTTACGAAGCCTGAATCACCAATCGGCATACCATAAGTGGCTGCAATCTGGTATGTATCGCCGTCACCTTCATAAGTGCTGCCATATTTTGCTTCAATAGTTCCGCCTTCTGGGCTGTCATTCATAACAAAATTCATGACACCAGCGATAGCATCGGAACCATATTGAGCCGCCGCACCATCACGCAGAACCTGTAGCTGCTTTAAAGCAATCGTAGGGATGGATGAAAGGTCTGGACCTTGCGAACCATCTGAAATACCACCAGAGAAAGTAGGGATATCAGCGGCCCGATGGCGCCGTTTGCCATTTACCAAAATTAATACATGGTCAGGAGACAGGCCGCGCATACTGGCTGGGCGAACACTGGTAGATGTACCGCTAAGGGGGTTGTCATTCACATTTAAAGAAGGAACAGAAGTTCTCAACATATTAGTGATATCAACACTGCCCTGATCTTTAAGGCTATCAACAGGGATAATGTCAACAGGTACAGGTACGTCCGAAGCAGATCTGCCCGGTCTGCGCGAACCCGTAATTGTTATTTCTTCAATAACTTCTGAAGCGGCTGCTTCAGTAGCTTCCTGTGCGTATACTGCATGGCTGGACATGGCTGTGCCGGCCAAAAGTAACATTAAAGTATGGTTGATTTTCTTTGCAGCTTTGGGGCTGGCAATCGTATTTGTAGTTAAGCTTTTATTGCTGATGATCGACATAGTAGACGAACTCCCTAAGGTTATGTTTAAAATGTACTCGGGTATAAATCAAGCAAACTACCCTGAAGAAAATTTAGGCCTTGCTAATAAATACCCTTAAAGTAGGCTTTCCCGTATCCCAGACTTTTATCTGTTGATATTCTGCATACTGTATACAGTTTTAAAATAATGTCAATTAAGATAGTTTTCTTCAAATATTCTTTACCCATAATACTGTAAAGTCGTAAAGCTATAGTTTTTGAAATGCTGAACAATAACAATAAGTTAATGCGACAAATGGAAATGATAATTAATTTTGAAGTTATTTTGCGGTTTTCTTAATAATAAAATATTGTCTACAGTATTCTATATGTAAAATAAAAAAACGCGGAGGATATCTAACCAGAAAACGAACCTCATCAAGGGATATGTATGCGCAGGGTAATATCAATCTATATAAGAAGCTAATAATATTAGTAAATTGCTGTTTCGTATAAACTTTTAATACTAATAGATGTGGCTGAACTGTTATGAATATAGCTAATATAATTGATAGCATAATGGTTATATTTTTAATTTGTCGACGTGTTTTTTATTGCCTAAACATCGATTCGTTCGGCTTTTCCGTTGAGGAATATGCCAACAGTTCATTACAATATGTAATGAACTGTTGAGTATTCGTAGTTTGCTATCTCTGTTTATTTCTTGTTCTATGTTTGTAGAGAATGTACTTGTTTAGGCAGTAGATAGCCGGATTGTCGTTGAATAGTAGAGTGAATTAAGGAAAAATTGATGTTAGATAATGTATTAACGCAAGACATAGATGTAAGTACTGTTGTTCGAAAAGCAGGCTACCCTGAGGAGGCGCAGGAAACGATTGTTAATGAAGGATTGCTTCCCGTTGGGTTGGTTAATCGGCTTCATCGCCAATATCCGCAATATTCAATTTTGGCACGGACAACCGATGCCATGTTTACGGAGCGAAATAATTACACTGGGCTTAAAGGCTTTCGACGCGTGCTTGAAACCCTAGATTCGCATGACATACAAATCGGACATGTTGATGAGCGGGAACTTTTCGTAGAGGTCTACCGCTTCCTGGCCACACGTCATACTCTGAATTGTATTGATTGGGTGAATTATGAGACGGATTCAATCTTCCAGCTAGTATTCCCCCAACCAACCATGATCCGCAGTGATGTTGTCGATAAATATATTGCCGCCCCCAAGGGTGAGGCACGTACAGCTGTTGCCGTCGAATATATGCAGGAAACAAATCCACATGATGGTAATCAGCAGCTTAATAAGCCATGGTTTAAAAACGATGATGGTGTTTTGGAAGTGTTGGCAGGAAGCCAGCATAAATATCCGCAAACTCAGCTGATTTTCGATAAATCTACACAGCATTGCTTTTCGTTCTGCACATATTGTTTCCGTCATGCTCAGGTCCGTGGTGACGAGGATATGTTCCTCCAGCATGACATCAAGCAAATCCATGAGTATCTGCGCAAACATAAGGAAGTCACAGATATGCTGATCACGGGCGGTGATGGTGGCTTTATGCCGGCTGAGCGTCTCGAGCAATATGTTGCCCCCTTATTCGATGACCCGGAACTAATGCATATTCGGACGGTTCGTCTGGCAACACGTTCGCTGACATTTCAGCCTGAAATGGTTTTAACCAAAAAATATGATAAAATGCTGGCTGTGTTTGACAAGCTGCATGACAACGGAATTCAGCTGGCCTGGATGGCGCATTTCTCCACGCCGAAAGAATTACTTAATCCGATGACCATAGCTGCTGTTCGTCGCTTGCAAAAGCATGGTGTTGTAATTCGCAGCCAAAGCCCGATGATGAAACACATAAGCCTTTTCCCCAATGAGGACGGCAGTATTAACATTGATAAGTCAGCTCAGAACTGGATCGATTTGGCCAGTATTCTTAATACACTGCTGATTGGTTTTCATTCTATGTATTGTGCGCGGCCAACGGGGGAACATCATTATTATACGGCGCCGCTTGCTGATGTGATGAAAATTTTTGACAAGGTTTACCGTT
>DAOWHQ010000065.1:0-11048 GCA_030641355.1 Alphaproteobacteria bacterium | reverse complement strand
TTATGGCCATGATCGGTGGCGGTGTTCTGGGCGGGATATGCTTTATCGGCCTGAGCATATTGCTATGGCGGCGCATGACTGATCCGCGCATCCGGGCCACATCCAAATTTTCCGATATTCTGCTGTTATGACTTCTTTATATTTAGCTGATACTGGGATTGATTTCAATCTATTATTCCGCACAGCATATGGATGGCTCATCCATGGTCGCGCTGGGCAACTGGGCACAGCATATCGTGACCTTCCGCAGTGGTGCATCAGATTTCATACTTCAGGAACCTTGGGTGTTTAAAGCCCATCTGTTCCTTGGCTTGACCATATTTCTGATTTTTCCTTTCACGCGCCTTGTGCATATGTTGAGCGTACCGGTTAAGTATATTTTCCGTTCCGGCTATCAAATAGTGCGTAAGCGCGGAAGGGGTTTTTAATGCCAGTATTCGTCAATAAGTATGAGATTTCTGACGAGCAGGTCCACAGCGAGATGATCAATCATCCCGCAGCGGATGTGGATGCGGCGCGGTTAGAGGCCGCCCGCGCACTGGTCGTCCGTCATCTTCTGCTGGAGGATGCTGTCGCGCGCGAGATTATTTCGGTTAAAGAGTTTGAAGTCTTGGCAGAAGAACAGGCCGAAGCCGTGATCGCTCAGCTTCTGGATGGTATCATCACCACGCCGGACCCGGATGAAGAGACCTGTGCGCGTTATTACGAGCAGCATAAAGACCGCTTCATGGACCAGAAAACTGACAAGATATTGCCTTACGAATTGGTAAAACCTCACATTGAGCAATATCTAGAAGACAAAGCCTATCACGCGGCTTTCCATGCTTATCTGGATGGCTTGATGGCAAAGGCAGAGATTGTCGGCCTCGCGGCTTGATCTTTGGTTCTGCCTCAATCGCCAGCACTTGCCTCACCCCGAAGGGTTCGGTTGCGGAGCCTTTTTTGGCAAGTCCCTAAATCAGTTCCTCGAACTGTTCTGTGTCCTCGTCATAGGCCTGCAGGATGCCGCTTCCTATGTCGTAGTGCCAGGCGTGAACCTGTAATGTTTTTTCTACAATCGCATCATGAACCCACGGGAAACCCATCAGGTTGTTAAGGGAAATCAGACTGGCGCGCTGCTCGCATACGGTGGAGAGAACATCATGCCCCATGGAGGATTTCTCATCTGTGGTGAAGTCTGCGGCTTTATCGACTATTTTCATCCAGGGGCGAATGAAGCTGAATTCTGCATCCGGATTATCTTCTTCTTCTGTCATCAGCGCCTGAATACCACCGCAGCCGCTATGGCCCATGACGATGATATGTTCGACTTTTAACTGGGTTACGGCATATTCGATGGCGGCACTGGTGCCGTGATAGGTATCTTCATCCTGTTTATAGGGCGGGACCAGATTGGCCACATTATTGACCACAAAAAGATCGCCCAGACCGGAATTGGTGATGATCACCGGATTAACCCGGCTGTCACTACAGGCAATGATCATAATTTTGGGGCTTTGGCCATCCTTGGCCCAGTTGCGCCATGGGGTATTTTCTTCGCTTAGATATTGTCCGCGGAATTTGGCGTAGCCGTTAAGGAGTTTTCCGTAAGAATCCATATGGCTGATACCCTGTATTTTATTATCACATCATACGCTAATCTGTTTCAGACCAGCCTCGCCGTGATAATAGCCGTTGGAAAATTCGATAGCAAACATTTCCGCTTCCAAAGCGTCATTTGCTTGGGCCGCGTCGATTTTGCCATCAAGGCGGTCCCGAAAGACCTGACTGACCCTGACCATATCCACATCATGGGGGGAGAGCCTGAAATTATTGATCCCCATCTCGGCCATTTCCGGTAGTTCCGCTAGCAGGCTGCAATAGGTATAGGACAGGGTCTGCAGGCCGTTAATAGCGAGGAATTTTTGACCATCCATGGTATCCACCGATAGCCCGTCCGGGTCGCGGTTGCAAACATACTGACAGCCATCCTTATTGAGCTTATGGGCGCGGGCATGGTAACAACGTGAAGAAATGGCCAGAGGCAGGCGGCCGAAGACCTGTACTTCCAGTTCGGCTGTGGCAACCGCCGCCAGCGTGCGAAGGGACGAGGCGGGCAGTTCCGAGGCTAAGCTTATGCGTTTAGCTCCGCCGGCTTCGTAATATTTTAATGTGGCTTCATTATAAATATTGATGAAAGGCCCGATGGCGTGTTCTTTGCCCCATAACAGGCTAACCGCAGACATATCGTTGGCCTCAATCAGATAATCCGACGCCATTTCTGCAATATCCGCCATGACCCGCAGGTCCCGGTCATCAAGAACAAGCATCAGCCCGGAAATGATTACCTTTTTTCCGGCATTTTCCAGCCGTTCGATGGCCTCGAGCATATAATTTTTTCCAGCAATCCGCTTTGAGCAGACCACTTCGCCCAAATAAACATGATCGACCGGGGCTTCGTCGGCGATGGCAAAATAGAAATCGCGGATCTTGTCACTATTCCAGTTGAACAACAATGGTCCAAGGGAAAGTTTGGATTTATTCATTACATCCATTTTTTATTATACGCCCCGGTTGTATTCTGCCCACCTTCGGACAGGTTATCCATTTCTATGACTAGGCGCTCTCCGCGCTCGGCAGCATCAATGGCCTTCCTGAAGTTTTGAACCACTTCGCGCACATATGCCTTGCTGCGCTGGCGGCCCTCGATTTTCAGGGCGCTGACTCCGGCCTCCATCAACTCCAGCAGGATATCCGTTACATTCAGGCTGGTTGGCTCTTCGAAAAGATAGCCGGTTTTATCATTTGCGGTAAAGCGTCCCTTGCACAGGGTCGGATAGCCCGCCTGCTCATTTGGCCCGAATTCATTGATGGTGAATCCGGACAGGTTGGTCTTGAGATTCTGACCCTGCTGGACATAGGACACATCGCTTGCAGGGGAGCATACCCCGTTCATATTGGGTGATTTTCCGGTGATATAGGATGACATACTGCAACGGCCCTCAGCCATGGGGCACATACCGCCAAAGGCAAATACTTCTGTTTTAATATTGATCTTGCCATTGATATCGCGGATTTCCGGCACGGTTAGTACGCGGGGCAGGACCACCCGCCGGATACCGAATTCACGGGTATAATGATTAATGGCGACCGCATTGGAGGCCGAGGCCTGAACCGAGAGATGCAGCGGCAGGTCGGGATGAGTTCGGTGTGCATAATCCAACAGGCCAACATCTGCCATGATGATGGCGTCGGCTTTTAAACGTGCCGCATTATCTATGGCCTTGATCCACGGCTCACTATTGCCTGCGGACGCATGGGTATTGATAGCCACCATAACTTTTGCATCTTTGGCATGGGCATAATCCAGTGCTTCGGCAAGTTCATCGACAGAAAAATTCAGCCCCGGAAAATTACGGGCATTGGTTTCATCACGAAACCCCATATAGACCGCATCCGCACCCGCATCTACTGCAACACGTAAGGCCGCAGGGGTGCCCGCGGGGCTTACTAACTCTAACTTGGTCATGTTTTTATCTTTCGGCTAAGGCTTTGCAGGCGGTTTTGGGTTTTGGTGAGCATCTTTTCAAGATGGTTGATTTTCTCGTTTAATCCCTCATTCTCCAGTTCAAGACCCTCACAGCGGTTGGACAGGGGTTTGGTTATGGCCTGACTGAAATGGCTCATATCACGGGATAAATTCTGGAACAGCCGCGCACCAATTTTCAAAGCCGCCTCAGCCGGGGTTTTCAAGGGGCCAAAGCTGCCGATTATTTCCGCCCGCAAGTCGATGTCGCCACTATCCATGGCGTTGCGCAGGATGAGCAGCGCTTCCGTATCCCCCTCCACGGTAAGCCGGCGCGAGAAGAATAACGCGTCGCCATCCACCCTGCCGTCCATCATATCCATTAGGGATAGAAAAGGCCCGCGTATGGTCACATCCACCGGACCCAGAAATTCATCCTCTATCATACAGTCTACGCTAAGCTCGCCGATTATCAGCCGCATATTATGGGGCAGGTCGGTGGGACAAATCAGGAAATGGGTTCCCGCAAGGGGCCGCAGCCGTTCGAGTATCGCTGGATGATTATTCTGGATCTTTTGGGATATATGGCGCAGCAGATGGTTAAGCGGGGCCACCGGCAAAGGCCGGATCATCATACCCGCCACCAGCAGGGGTGAAAAACCATCGGTCATAGCTAAATTTTCTGTTTTGGAAGGCATGAGTCGGAATATTCTCGCAGTAATCTTTACATAAAGCAGTATTATAGCGCATTTTTTTACCATGAAAATTGATTTATATCAAAATGTAATATGTGTAATGATCTGTTTTTACTGGCGTTTTTAGTTTTAAGGAATATTTTTCCGGCATAACTTCAAGGCCTAATATTGTGAAAAAACAATTAGTTAACCGACCGTTCGGGGAATTTTCTTTCTTTTGGTGTTTATTTAAGGATTTATTCTTGCCTGAGCTTGATAAATTTGAATGATTTATGCTTGCTAAATTTTATAAACATGATACGTTTTGTTGGTATTTATTTAAATTAATGTATCACTATTAAATGGGAGATGAACATGAGCTCAAAGGCTGAACAGGCATCGCCAACTGCGATCAAAACAGGCATAACTCATCAGATGACCGGAAATGAGGCCATGGCCCGCGGTGCGTGGGAGGCCGGCGTCAAGGTCGCCGCCGCTTATCCTGGCACACCAAGCACGGAAATCATGGAAAACATGGGCCGCTACCCAGTGGGCGATGTTCATGCTCAATGGTCGACCAATGAGAAGGTTGCGTTGGATGTGGCCATCGGCGCGTCATTTTCAGGCGTGCGCGCCATCAGCATGATGAAACATGTGGGGCTGAATGTGGCCTCCGATGCTTTGATGTCCCATTCTTATATTGGCGTCCATGGAGGTCTAGTTCTGATCGTTTGTGATGATCCGGGTATTCACTCATCCCAGAATGAGCAGGACAGCCGGATTTTCGGACGCTTCGCTCAGATCCCCGTATTTGAACCCTGTGATGCACAGGAAGCGCTGGACTATACCAAGATAGCCTTTGATATGAGCGAGAAATTTGACACTCCGGTCATGGTTCGCAGCACAACCCGTATTTCCCATACCCGCAGCCCGGTTCTGGTGAGCGAGAGAGTGACCCCCAAAGACCTTGGCTTTAATATGGATGTGACCAAGAATGTTATGGTGCCGGGTCATGCCCGCGCCCGTCACCCCATGGTTATTGAACGTCTGGAAAGACTGGCAGAATATCTGGAAACGTCCGACCTGAATAGAGTTGAGATGGGTTCATCCAAGATAGGCATCATTACCAGCAGTATGAGCTATGTCTATGTGAAGGAAAACTTGCCGGACGCCAGCGTCTTGAAACTTGGCCTGTCCTTTCCCCTGCCGAAAAAACTGATACAGGATTTCTGCGCCAAACATGATCGTGTGATCGTGGTTGAGGAGCTGGAGCCGGTTATTGAGAATGAGATTAAAACATGGGGCCTGAAAGTAGAGGGCAAGGAATTCTTCCCGCGTATTGGTGAATTATCCCCGGAGCAGGTTCGCTTAAGCTTCGAGCAAGCCGGTGTTCTTGAGCCGCAGGTAAATGCCCTCGGCCCACAGTTCGAGCCTTTAATCAGACCACCAGTATTATGTGCCGGCTGTCCCCATGCCATGAGCTATACGGCAATCCGTAGTCTTGACGTGCGCGTTGCGGGTGACATCGGTTGTTATACACTGGCCGTGGGCGACCCCCTGACCGCCATTGATACCACCGTTGCTATGGGCTCAAGTATTGCCAATGCAGTTGGTATGTATCTGGCAGGTACTGAGACCAAGCCCATCGTGGCAACCATCGGCGACAGCACCTTCATTCATTCCGGTATTCCGCCCTTAATTGATGCGGTTTATAATCAGGCCAATATCACGGTTATTCTGCTGGATAATCATATTACTGCCATGACCGGCGGGCAGGAAAACCCCGGCACCGGCAAAACTTTGCGCGGCGAGCAGACCCATCAGGTTGATTTTGAAGCCATGATCAAGGCCTGCGGCGTTGAATGGATCGAGCGGGTCGACAGTTATGATGCCGCCAGCATGATGCAGACCATGCGCGAATCCATTGACTTCCGCGGTGTATCCGTCCTGATCGCCGATCGGCCCTGTGTGCTTGATCCGGTTAAGATCAAAGGCCCGACCATGAGCGTGGATGCCAAGGATTGCAACGCCTGTCAGGGCTGTATGAATTTAGGCTGTCCGGCGCTGTTGTGGAGTGACGAATGGTATGAGGGCCGCCATGTGGTCAAGATTGACCCGACGGCTTGTATTGGCTGTTCGGTCTGCGCCCAATTCTGCCCGACCGGTGCCATTCAGCCTACCTTGGTTCTGGACCAAAAAGCGGCTAAAGCCAAACCCTGCGGAGTATCATGATTATGGCTAAGAAAAAAGATAATGGGTCAACCGCGGTTCTGACCGATCCGCCTAAACTTGACCCGAATGAGATGAAAGAACCGATTAATGTCCTGATCGTCGGCGTTGGCGGGCAGGGCGTCATCATGGTGTCCAAGGTGTTGGCGCAGATCTGCCAGAATCTGGGTTATCAGGTCAAGCAGAGCGAGGTTCATGGCATGGCCAAGCGCGGCGGCGTGGTATTCAGCCATGTGCGTTTTGGCGCACAGGTCTGGTCACCAACCATTCCCATGGGTCAGGCCGATGTGCTGATCGCACTTGAATGGGCAGAAGGCCTGCGCTGGATGAACTATCTGCGGCCTGGAACTGGCATTTTCATTGCCGATACCAAGCGCATCGTGCCACCCTTTGCCTGTCGCTCGCGAATTCTGGGTGCGGATATTGGCTATTCCAAGGATACGCCCGAAGATGTGCGCGAACAGGTTGCCGAGGCCTTCGCTATTGATGCCACGGAAATGGCTACCCGCGCCGGGAATGAACGTGCTGCCAATACATTATTGCTGGGTGCTTTATCGACCACCCTGACTTTTCCGGCGGAAGAGTGGAAAAAAGTTATTTCCCAGATGGTGCCGCCAAAGACCGTTGATGTGAATCTGGCGGTATTTGATCAGGGACAGAATTGGATCGACGGTTCCCGCAAGGGCGAGCCTGTCGAAGGGGCGGCATTTGTACCGCTGGTTCAGCCGGAAATCAACAACGTTCGCAACAGCCTTGAAATTACACCTGAATGGTGCAAGGGCTGTGATATTTGTGTCAAAATGTGCCCCGAACGCTGCCTTGTTCTTAATAAGGATCAGGTGGTGGAACTGGCGGAGCCTGAAAAATGCACCGGCTGTCATATCTGTGAGTGGCTCTGTCCCGATTTTGCCATATCTCTTAATCCCACAACTCAGGAGGCCGTCGCATGACTGGTCAAGAAACTGTAAACTTACAAGGTAATCATGCCTGCGCCCTCGGCGCCGTGGCGGCGGGATGCCGTTTTTATGCCGGTTATCCCATCACACCATCATCTGAGGTTGCCGAAAGGCTGGCAAAAGAACTGCCCAAGGTTGGCGGCGTCTTTCTTCAGATGGAAGATGAAATTGCCTCTATCGCAGCAACCCTTGGTGCAAGCATGGGCGGTGTCAAAGCTATGACCGCTACCAGCGGTCCCGGCTTCTCCCTGAAACAGGAAAACATCGGTTACGGCATGGGCGCGGAAATCCCCTGCGTTATCATTAATGTTATGCGCGGCGGCCCGTCAACGGGTATGCCGACCCGTCCGGCTCAGGGCGATTTGATGCAGGCCCGTTGGGGAACCCACGGTGATCATCCTGTTATTGCCCTTACCCCCGGTTCGGTGGAAGAAATATATGAGCAGACGGCGCGGGCTTTTGCCCTGTCGGAAAAACTGCGTATTCCTGTGATTGTCTTGTTTGATGAGAGCCTCGGTCATCTGGTGGAAACCTTCGCCCTGCCCGATGTGACGGCCTATGAAGAAACGGTTCGCAAATGGGCCACGGGCAAACCAGAAGATTATAAACCTTACAAAGCCGATGCGGACGGCGTACCACCTATGGCCCGTCCCGGTGATGGCTATAGGGTTCATACCACCGGCCTGATCGTGGATGAAAGTGGCTGGCCAAGTCAGAAAGCGGATGTTGTCGAGCCGGTTATGCAACGGCTGTTAAATAAGATCGAGATCAATAATGATCTGGTTGAAAGCTTTGAGAATATTGATTGCGCCGATGCCGAGGTCGTGGTTGTCGCCCTTGGTGTTGTCGGTCGTGCCGCCCGCAAGGCGGTTCGTGAGCTTCGCGCGCAGGGTGTCAAGGTTGGCCTGTTCCGGCCCATAACGCTCTGGCCTTTCCCCACTAAAAGCTTTCGCAAAGCCACCAAAAAAGCCAAGCATTTTGTGGTTGCCGAGATGAATGCCGGACAATTGATATTGGAGATTGGCGCGGCTAAAGTTGACAAGCAATCGGTATCTGGTCTGAACCGTTTTGACGGCGTGCCTATTTCCCCGTCCCAGATTGTCACAAGTGTTAAGGAGGTACTGGGTCATGAATAAGCAAGTTGCCCTAAAAACCGAAACCGATAAAGAATTTGAAATTCGCGATTACCTGCGTCTTGACTTGTTCCCCCATTTCATGTGTCCGGGCTGCGGTCATGGTATAGCGCTTCGGGCGTTGCTGTGGGCCATCCATCAGCAGGGCATTGACAAGGACAAGCTGGCTATCGTCAGCGGCATTGGCTGCTCTGGTCGGGTTGGTACTGATATTGATGCCAATACCTATCACACCACCCACGGGCGGCCTCTGGCTTTTGCCACGGGTCTGAAAATGGCGCGACCTGATCTGCATGTGGTGGTGATCACGGGTGACGGCGATTGTCTCGCTATCGGCGGTAATCACCTGATTCATGCGGCGCGGCGTAATCTGGATATTACCTGTCTGATGCTCAACAATGAAATTTACGGCATGACAGGCGGTCAGGTATCACCCACAACGCCCCATGACCGTTTTACCACCACGACGCCTGCGGGCAATATGGAGCCGGTTTTTGATGCCAGCCGTCTTGCCGAAGCTGCGGGTGCGGGATTTGTTGGGCGCGAGCTGACCATTCACTTGCCACGTCTGCGTGATTTGATTTCCGAAGGGCTTGAATATAAAGGCTTTTCTTTCGTCGAGGTCATGTCCGATTGTACCGAGATCAATGGTCGCAAGAATGATCTTGGCTCATCGGCGGAAATGGTGCTGGGTCAGACCCGCGCCATGCGGCCTAGCGAGTATGATAATAATGTGGTCGACCATCCATTCCGGCCCAACAGCATGGATATGGGTGTTTTTATTCGCTCTGATCGTCCGGAATATGGGGCGACTTACCGCAATATGGTTGATCAGATCCAGAAAGGGCAGAAATAATGAAAACTCTTGAAATGCGTTTCAGTGGTGCCGGTGGGCAGGGTTTACAGCTTTGTGCCAAGATATTTTCTAAGGCTCTGATCGGCGAAGGCTATCATGTCTCCATGTCGCAAAGCTATGAGCCAACTTCCCGTGGTGGCCTCAGTCGGGCTGATATTGTCGCCAGTGACGGCACGCCGGATTACCCGCTGACCACGGACCTGAATACGATCCTGATATTGGATCAGGCGGCGGCTAATGCATCCGAAGGTATCATCAGGGACGATGCCATCGTCATTGTTGACCCCAGACGCACCCAGAACCCACCCACGGGCAACTTCAAAATAATTGAATTGCCGCTTAGTGAAACCGCCATCGCCCTAGGTTCAGAACGGGTGACGAATGTGGTGGCAACAGGGGTTATAGCTGAATTATCGAAAGATATAGAACTTAATATTGTAGAAAAAGCCCTTAGGACAATTTCGCCCAAGAAATTTCTGGATTTAAACATGGACGCGCTTCAGGCGGGCGTTAATCTTGCCAGAGGGGTTAAAGCCGCCTAAAATGCAGGGAATATAAAATACAGGAAAAAAAGTATGACGATGTTTTCAGGAATTATAGGTTTTGAAAATGCCAGTAGGGACGAGATAGAAGCAAAACAG
Organism: Alphaproteobacteria bacterium; assembly: GCA_030641355.1. Lineage (GTDB taxonomy): Bacteria > Pseudomonadota > Alphaproteobacteria > Sphingomonadales > Emcibacteraceae > Paremcibacter. The sequence goes on along the minus strand of DAOWHQ010000065.1, from coordinate 1,054 downwards.
CTAGAACGTATGAGATGGTCGCTTAAACAGGCTTACGATAACGTCCCATTTAACAAAAAGGCCTTTGATGAGAAGGGCATCCATCCGAATGACCTCAAATGTCTGGCCGATCTGTCTAAATTCCCCTTCATGGTGAAAAAAGACCTGAGAGATAATTATCCCTTTGGTCTTTTTGCCGTTCCAACCAGTAAGCTATCCCGCATTCATGCCTCAAGCGGCACCACAGGCAAACCGACCGTTGTCGGCTATACTGCACAGGATATTAAGGTATGGGCAGATGTTTTTGCCCGTAGCATCCATGCTGCTGGTGGTCGTGCGGGTGATATGGCTCATGTGGCCTATGGTTACGGGTTGTTCACAGGCGGGCTTGGCGCCCATTACGGCGCGGAACGGGCGGGATGCACGGTGATTCCCGCATCGGGCGGGGCAACTGATTCCCAAATCCAGCTTATCATGGATTTTAAGCCCAGAATTATCATGGTCACGCCGTCTTATATGCTTGCTCTGGCCGATGCCTTCGATAAAAAAGGCATTGATCCGCGCTCAACATCGCTTGAGATTGGGATGCATGGGGCGGAGCCCTGGACCGAGGCCATGCGTCAGGAAATTGAGCAGCGGTTTGACATCAAAGCGGTCGATATTTACGGCCTATCAGAAATTATGGGCCCCGGTGTAGCGTCTGAATTTGCTGAAACTCAGGACGGATTGACCATATGGGAAGATCTTTTTTATCCTGAAATTATTGATCCCGAAACTGATGAAATCCATCCCGACGGCGAAGAAGGCGAACTGGTTTTCACGTCACTTTGCAAGGAAGCTTTCCCTATCATCCGCTACCGTACCCGCGACCTGACCCGGCTCATGCCTGGTTCTATGTGCAATATGCGGCGTATGGCACGCATTTTTGGTCGCTCGGATGATATGATGATCATTCGCGGCGTTAATGTCTGCCCGACCCAGATCGAAGAGATTATCTGTAAGGATGAACGGCTGACACCACATTATTTCTGTGAAATCCGCCGACCAAAGGTCATGGACGAACTAACCGTTGTTG
>DAOWHQ010000204.1:0-2808 GCA_030641355.1 Alphaproteobacteria bacterium | reverse complement strand
ATTACAGCGCCCGCCGCCGGAAATACGGATTTTGCCGGCGATAGTTTCAGCACTTTCAATAACCAGAACTTTCCGGCCTCTTTTTCCCGCCTCTATGGCACACATGAGCCCTGCGGCCCCGGCACCAATAATCACTACATCATAGTCTGTCACGCTTGCTCTCTTAAACTTTCTTTCATAATTTTACCCATGCTATTTCGGGGCATCTCACTAACAAAATGAAAGATACGCGGATGTTTATATCGCCCTAATCTGTCACCTAGCCAGTCCAGTATATCTTCCTTGCACAGCGATACATCACCATTCTGAACGATGAAGGCCACCACGATCTCACCCCAACGCTCATCGGGCCGACCAACAACTGCTACTTCCAGAATATCCGAATGACCACTAAGAACCTCTTCCAGTTCCGCCGGGTAAATATTTTCTCCGCCAGATATAATCATATCTTTTTTCCGGTCAACAAAAAAATAGCGGCCCTTATCATCCACATAACCAATATCGCCAGTATAGTACCAGCCATCCTTCAGTGCGGTCTCCGTGGCTTGGGTGTCATTCCAGTAAAAGGCCAGCACATTCTGACCTTTGATCAGGATTTCGCCTGACTGATCTGTTTGGCAATCATTGTCCTGCTCATCGACTATTCTGATCTGGCAGTTTTTTGCCGCATAGCCCATTGATCCTTGGGTTTTGAAGGCATTCCCAGCCCTCTGATGAATGGCAATGGGGCCGGTTTCGCTTGAGCCATATACCTGTATCAGCGGTACTTTTAGCCCGTGCCAATAGGCGATCATCTCCTCAGGTACAACACAAGACCCGGTCGTGACACAGCGCAGGCAGGAAAAATCTGTATCAGCCCATTTTGCATTAGCTCTTAAGGGCGCCATATGCGGCGGCAGTAATATCACCAGATTTGGACGGTCTTCACGAAAAGCCTCAATGACCTGCTCCACATCGAAAGCCTTATGTAATAGGATTGTCGCCCCGATACTGAAGGCTGGCAATGTCTGAACATTCACCCCGCCCACATGAAACATGGGTAATATGGTCAAAATAACATCATCATGAACCATATCATGCATATGGATGCTGTTTACTGCGTTTGCCGCCAAGGCCCCGTGAGTGAGAATAGCACCCTTGGGGAAGCCAGTTGTGCCGGATGTGAAAATCAGCAATATGGGATCGGAGGCAACAACGCTTGGGCGGGGATCGTGGCCTTGTGCCTCTGCCATTAATTTGCGCAGTCCCAGCCAGCCCGGCTTATCCCGCCCGCCCCATGTGATAAGGCGACATTCGGGCAGTTTTTCCTTTAGTATCTCGCAATGATCCTGATAATCTTCTTCCACGAACAAGGCCGATGCCGAACAGCTGACCAGCATATGAATATGTTCCGCCGGTGTCAGTCGCCAGTTAAGCGGCACAAATATGGCTCCGATGCGCGCACAGGCGAATAACAGATACAGCGTGCGCGGATGGTTCTGACCAAGAAAAGCCACCCGCTCGCCGCGCCTGATGCCAAGGGCATGGTAAAGCATGGCGGCGGTATCGGTAATTTTTTGATTGAATTCTGCATAGCTGATCTTCTCGCCCTCAAACTGAATGGCGGTTTTATCAGGGCATTTTTCGGCCCATTTATCTATCCAGCTTGCGATGGTCACTGTCCGTTCTCCCTATTCAGAAGCGCAATATATGGCACCCGTTTCCTGCAATCGTGCCTGATCACCTTCTGTGAATCCGGCCTCTGCCAAGACTTGTGCTGTCTGCTCGCCATAACGCGGCGGAAACGAAAGCTTCGTCACCGCGCCTTCAACATCAACCGCCATGGGCTGCATATTTATTTCCCTGCCATCTGGCAATTGTGTCGTGGTCAATTTATTTTTAATAGCCCCAAGTTTAGCCACCTGCGGCACATCATTGATGCGCGCATGGGGGATTGTTGCCGCCAGAAAATCTTCCACCAGTTCATCGGTCGTATATAATGACGTCAATGCACCAATATCCACATACAATGACTGGCGCTCCTGATGACGGCCTTCGTTGGTTTTACGAACCTCATTAGCAAGCGAGGTAAATTTCGGAATTTCCGACAATCGCTGCCATTGAACATCGTTACCGATAGCCACATAAATGAACCCGTCTTTGGTGGGATAGGCATTGGTGGGAATGAATTTCCGATGTTCATTGCCGCAGCGGGTGATCTCTGACGTGTCACAGTCAAAATCAAGCAGGGGCAGGGTGGTGATCAGCCAGCTCGCCGCCGCCTGCAGCATTGAAATGTCGATGCGCTTGCCGCGTCCACTTTCAGCCCTCTCGGCCAAACCCAGCATGACGCCGGCATAAACCTCATCCCCCGCTTTCAGATCAATCAGCGGAATACCGGACAGAGTTGGCGGGCCGTCTTCCTGTCCCGTCACTTCCATAAAGCCCGACATGGCCTGTATGGCCGGATCATAACCCGGCACATTGGGATAGTCCGGCCCCATAGCAGAAATCCCCGCCCAGATAATATCCGGTTTAAGCGCGCTGAGAGTTTCATAATCAATACCCATCTGCTCATACCGTCCGGGCAGCGTATTACAACAGAAAATATCAACGTCCAGTTCCATAATGATCTGATGCAGGGCCGCGCGACCCTCGGCTGTTTTCAGATTAAGCGAGATGGTTTCTTTGCCCACGTTGGGGGCCATGAAATAGCTGCGCCGATCATCGCCGTCTTCTATGATATGCTTACCGATATAACGGTTGGGATCACCGGGAAGACCACGACTGGACGGGGTCGCTTCGATACGGATAACCCGCCAGCCCAGT
>DAOWHQ010000131.1:0-21706 GCA_030641355.1 Alphaproteobacteria bacterium | reverse complement strand
TATGGCTTTTTCGAAATACTCGTCCGATAAAGCCTTTTCCCCGATCAGATTCAGAGCAGCTGCCAAATGCCCAAGCCCGATACGGGTCTTGATAAGGCGACCTTCAGTGTCAGCAAAGTAACGCACTATGCTTGGTGTGATATCACCAACACGGGCCAGAACATAATAGGCATAGGCCGTGACATGAGGGCTCGTTGTGCCGCGGTTATCATTGATAAATTCCTTTAACCAACTACGCGCATGATCATATGCGGCGGCGGGGACGTCAAAATTTTGCTCTTTCGCCCGACTGAGAAATTCAAAAACATAGGCGGTGAGCCAAGGATGGGTGTCGCCCGTGGATCGCCAGAGGGCAAATGAGCCGTCATATTTCTGTAAATCCAGCAGATGCAATATGGCCTTGTCAATGATACGACGCATCCTCAGCTGATCGTAATCCTTGTTCCAAGTGTTGGCCACATCACCGTAATAGAGCAGGGGCAGTGCGCGGGATGTGGTCTGTTCGCCACAGGCATAGGGATATAGATACAGACTATCCAACAGATCCGGCACATTAAAATCCGGCTTGTCGGTCAGGGTCATGCTGACCGAAACAGTACTGGGCAGAAAGCCGTTGATATCTTCAACCGAGATAACCTCATGATCGCCAGTGGCGAGGAAAGAGACCTGCCGTTTGGAGACATAGGCCTGCGCGGGACGGATGGCAATATCCCAATGGCGTTTTATATCTGCAAGCCCGTCACTTGTCACCAGAAGCGCGACTTTGCTGTCGCCAATCTCGCTCGCCTTTAATGTGATGGCCTTCTCAAACCGCTTGCCATCTTCGAGGGTCACGGTCAGGCTTTTATCATCGCTAAGTTCCAGACCCGCTTCTTCAGACAGCGTGACGGTGAAGCTACGGTCTTTGCCGCTTAGGTTATGGATGCTGAGGGTGGTTTCCGCCACATCCCCCGGTGACAGGAAGCGCGGCAACAGCAGATCAGCGACCACAGGGTCACGAACGATAAGTTCACTGCTGCCCTGTCCGACCACATCTTCGCCGTAAGCCACGACCATCAGGCGCAGACGGCCATTAAAATCGGGCAGGTCTAGACTGATCACGCCCTTGCCGTTCTCATCAAATTGAATATCCCGTTCATAGAGGGCCACGGTCTTGACCGTCTTGGTCTGAACGCCGGTGGCATTCTCATCGGATATTTTTTCTTTTGCCAAGGCACCTTCTGCCTTCATCATGGGACTAAAGGCATCACCACCGGTACGCAATTTCCCACGTAGGCCGTCCACGGGCTTGATCAGGCGACCATATAGATCGGCAAGCGTCATGCCGAGCCGCCGTTTGGACAGGAAATGATAGAGCGGATTGGGGCTGTTAAAATTGGTCAGACCCAATATGCCTTCATCAACGGCGGCGATGGTGAGGCGCATTTTCTTGCCCTCAATATTGCCACCAGTCAAAGTCACGGGCAGGGTTATTGTCTGGCGCGGGATTACCGTATCCGGTGTCTCGATGCTTACCTTGGTGCTGCGTTGGTCCTTATCAATGCTGAACCATTGAAGATTCATGGCACGAACGGGCAGCTTTGACGGTTTGGCGGCTTCGGGTCTGAAGGCGGTAACCATCAGATAGGCACCCGGCCCCCAGTCCTTATCCACCTTTATGCTGATCTCGCGGCCTTGCTTAGGCAGGGAAATATTACGGGTCAGGCGCAATTGGTCATTCATTACCATGATGATTGCCTTGCCGGCGAAAGGGGCTTTGACAAAGGCGGTCATTGTCTCGCCATCATTGGTGGAGGTGTCTTTCAGGGACAGTTCCAGTTCATCGGGAACATTAGGCAGCGATCCGGCTGACCACCAGCCCACATAATAGCGCAGGCTTGCGGCGGACGTGCCATTCTTATCCAGAATATTTAACCGATAGCGGCCATCTTTGGTGAAATGTTCGATTTTGGCGCGGCCATTTTTGTCCGTGGTCACTTCACCGGTTTCGACCATTGTATCGGTTAGGTTGCGGCGATTGTTCCACAGGCTTCCCGACCGGTACCAGCTGTAATAATAATCTTCCTTGACCAATTCATACGCAATAACACGGCCTGTGACAGGCTCGCCTTGTTTGTTGAGAGCAATGACCTCAAAGGCGGCATCGTCACCTTCGCTTAAGCTGCTCTGGAAGGATTTTTTCAAACCAACTTCCACATCGCGCAGGCGTATAGGCAGGGCAATTCTGGCATTGACAGGCCGCCCGCTCACATCAAAGACGCTGGTTTGCAGATAGGCCAGCATGGGCTGGCTGGTATCGGGAATATCGGTTAATTCCACAGAAATTATCGCCTGTCCCGCCGCATCGGTTTTAATCTCGATGGGAGAGAGGGATTTTTGATAGAAATCATCTTCGATCAAGCCAAAATGAAAATCTGAATAGTCCGCATATAACCTTGAATTATTCCGTAAGGAGATATGGGTTTCGCTAAGTAGATCGGTTGCGGGCGGGCCGTAAAGGAAGGTGGCCTTCAGGGTAAATTCGGCCTTCTTATTGGCCTCAAGCCACTTTTCATCCGTCTTCAGGCGGGCGCGAATACGTTGTGGTACAAAGTCCTCCACCTGAAAAGACACCTGCCCCAGTTGGGAAGATTTGGTTAGGGTAGAGGTGACAGTATAGCGACCGGGTATAGCAGAAGTGGAGATGGGAATATCAAAGCCATATCCGCCCAGATCATCACCCGTGACAGTTTTCTCCAACAGCCTGCTACCGTCCGGTTTGCTCACAGTGAAAGTAATCGGCAGCTTGCCAATGGCATGGTTTTCAGGGTCACGAAGCAGGGCGGAGAGCTTCACAGTTTCGCCCGGACGGTACACGCCTCGGTCCGTATAGAGGAACGCGTCCTGTTTGTCCGGTGCGATGCGCCCAGAAACCCCGCGCTCGCTCAAATCAAGATAGCTTTTTTGCAGTTTCAGGAAGTTATAATCTTCTCCTTTACCCACTGCCGTGATCATAACAGGGGCATCACCGCCTTTGCCGCGGATTAAACCCATTGGGAAATGGGCCATGCCGCTTTTGTTCGTTATCGCTGTTCCGAGAATCTTGTTATTTCTGGCGATCAGGTTAACGCTGACTTTTCTCATGGGCTTTGCTGAATGAAGTGAGCGCACCATCACATGAAGACCGTCTTTACCCTTAAAGGTCATCAGACCCATGTCGGAGACCAGCAGCCATTGGGTCGCATTTGACTTGCTTCTGTAGCGCCAGTTGCTGTCACTTTCCTTTTCAGGCTCACGGGCCATGAGGATATAAATGCCGTTCTCTTTTTTCTTAATCATATCGCTCAGGGGTATGAGGGTTCGGGCTTCCTCATTCCTGTCGCCCTTAATATCCATTTCACCCTGCCAGATCAGGGAACCAAGTTCGTTTTTAAGGCTATTACCTTTGTAACCATTAATATCTTCAAACAAATCATAGTTGGATTCGTGGATTAAATTGCGGTCATGAATCAAATAAAGTGTTAGGTTGACGTGGCTAATATTGATGGTGGTCAGGGATACAACATTATTTTGTCCGCGGCTGACCACATAGCTGCCATTTTCAAAGCTGGCGCGACTTTCCCGATCATGAACGGTAAATTTCCGGACGCTGTCATAATCCATAATAGTATAGTTATCACCCTTAAGCCCACGTTTGACGGTGACCTCATAAGTTTTGCCATATTCAAGACCATTCAGGCAGATCTGATTGCCTTTGGCGTTGATATCGATGTCGGACAGCCCCTTAACGGAGACATAATCTTCCGTATGCTGATTGGCTTTCAGCTTCTTGCTGAAGATAATACAGGCATTGGGGGAGGCTTGTTCCACATTGACAGAAATATCCTGTATGGTTAGGAAAAACCGCTCTTTAATAACATCGAGCCGATTTTGCACGTCATTATTCTTGTGGAGAACAAGACTTTTATTGATGATATTTAGGCCGTCGGAAAGTTTTCCCAATTCAATATATATTTCACCCATCAGGGCAAGAGCAGCGGCTTTTTGGCGAACATCCTTGGTTATGGCATAGGCCATGAATGCCGTTGTGGCGGCATCTTTAAGGTTTCCTTGGTTTGAATAATGGTGGGTCAGGGTGAGCCAGAGAGGAAACCTTTCAGGCTGTCTGATAACATTTATTTCCCGGGCGTAATTCCGGCGGAATTGCGTCGCACTTTCCGGCAAATATAAATCCTTCAGCAAAGCATCAACGTCGCCAGTGATTTTTTCACCTTTGGTGAGCTTGCGGGACCGCTGCTCTAAAAGTTTAAATCTTTCCATCAGAATATTAACTTCTGCCAAAAGACTTGGTATTTGGTAATTTTTATCAATTTTAGGAGGGGGAGAATATTGTTCGGCAACCGCCTGAACAGGAATGAAAATCATCAGGACAAACAGGACTTTAAACAGTTTTAGCATTTTAGCTCCCCAGAGGATAAATTGAGTGAAGCTATACTATAACAACTAATTTGGTGAAATTAAGACGGTTTTTTAATAAAGGCTTTTCGGATCAATTTCCACGTCGCTTATGGTTTTTATGCCATCTGCGGTCACCTCATTGAAAAAGCAATTACGCCGACCTGTGTGACAGGCCACGCCCTTTTGATCCACCATCAGCAGGATCGTATCCCGGTCACAGTCATAACGAAAATTCTTTAATGTCTGTGTCTGGCCCGATGTTTCTCCCTTGCGCCACAAGGCCCCACGCGAGCGCGACCAATAGCATACCCGACCAGAGGTGAGGGTTTCCCGCACCGCATCCGCATTCATCCATGCCATCATGAGAATTTCGCCCGTGTCATGCTGTTGGGCAATAGCCGGAATCAGTCCCTGTTCAGAAAATTTCATTTCATCCAGAGAAATCAAAATAATTTCTTCGGGGACGGGGGTGAATATATTGTTTTTCATGTTGTCTCGCTCATGGGGCTTGTAAATTTCCAATAATCAGGCCAATATCGCCATAGTTAGTGAAGATATAACATATCACATAAAAGAAAAAATGATAATGTCAACACACAGCCATGACCATGATAAATGTATTGAGGACGCGCTGGACGCAGCCCGCGCCATTTGTGCTGCCCGTGATACCCGCTTCACGCCGCTGCGACAACAGGTTCTTGAGCTGGTATGGGGTGGTCATGCGCCGGTTACGGCATACGAACTTCTTGATATGTTGAGCCAGGCGGGTAAGAAAAGAGTTGCCCCACCCACCGTTTACCGCGCCCTTGATTTCCTGATGGAAGAAGGGTTTGTCCATCGGCTTGAATCTTTAAATGCTTTCATTGGCTGTCCGGATCCTGCCCATAAACATCAGGGTCATTTTCTGATCTGTCGGGAATGTCGCAACGTGACAGAGGTGGATGATACAAAATTAATGTCACATATTTCCAAGACGGCCGCGGGGCATGGCTATAGCTGTGAGAATAGCATGCTGGAAATCATGGGACTTTGTGCGAATTGTCAAAGCTGATGTTGATTGAACTGGAAAAAGTATCTTTGGCCTTTTCCGGGCGGGATATTCTTGAAAACGTAAGCTTTTCAGTCAGCCGTGGTGAGATTGTCACCCTGATCGGGCCTAATGGTGCGGGCAAAAGCACCGTCATGAAAATTGCTTTGGGACTGCTCACACCGGATAGGGGTCAGGTGCGGCGCGCGTCTGATATATCCATCGGTTATATGCCTCAGAAAATAATGATTGAGGATCTTCTGCCACTATCGGTCAGGGATTTCCTCGCCCTGCGCCCCGGCACAACAGCGGCCCAAGTGGATGATGTCATGGCCCTTGTGCGGATTTCGCAAGTGGCATCAAGTCCGGTTCAAAGAGTGTCCGGTGGTGAAATGCAGCGGGTTCTTATGGCGCGGGCCTTGCTTGGTGATCCGGATCTAATCGTATTGGATGAACCGGTACAGGGGGTAAATATTTCCGGACAGAAGGAGCTTTATCAACTGATCAGTAGGGTGCGGGATGAGAAGAACTGCGGTGTGCTGATGATATCCCACGATCTTCATATGGTCATGGCAGGAACGGATAAGGTCGTCTGCCTTAACCGTCATGTCTGTTGCAGTGGGGAGCCGGAAAACATTCAAAACCATCCGGAATATATCGCGCTGTTTGGACGCGAGGTGGAGGCCATCGCCCTCTATACCCACCACCATGATCATCATCATGACAGTCACGGCGATGTTATTAGTGGCGAGCATGGCAAGGAGTGCGATCATGATTGATGGTTTTATCCTCAATGCCATTCTTGCGGGGGTACTTGTTGCCGTAGCGGCGGGGCCATTGGGCTGTTTTTTGGTCTGGCGCAGGATGGCATATTTCGGGGATGCCATTTCCCATTCCGCCCTGATGGGGGTTGGTCTTGGTATCGCCTTTGGCACGGCAAGCCCGTGGGTGATTATGGTGACTTGTGCCTTGGTATCGGGGTTGTTGTTGCTCTTACAAAGGGGTGGTAAATTCTCCACCGATACCCTACTTGGCATTTTGGCCCATAGTGCGCTGTCCATTGGCCTGATTATAATCGCATTACAGGAAAGCCTGCGTCAGGATATGATGTATTTCCTAATCGGGGATATTCTGGCTATTGATATGCAGAGCATCATGGGCATAGCGCTCATGACAGTGATTGCGCTCGGCGGTCTTTTCTATATCTGGAAATCATTGCTGTCGATAACGGTGCATGAGGATCTGGCACAGGTGGAAGGGGTCAATGTTCTGAAGACCAAGATCATCTATATGCTGCTGATTGCTCTGCTTGTGGCCTTTGCCATGAAGGTGGTCGGCGCGTTGCTGATCACGTCATTAATGATCATTCCGGCAGCAGCAGCACGCACAATTTCCCGCTCTCCGGTACAGATGGCGGTCCATTCCGCCCTGCTCGGCAGTCTGTCCGTTGTCATGGGAATCATGATGTCGAGCCAGTGGGACCTGCCCGCAGGACCAGCGATTGTGCTGTCGGCGTTAGTCTTGTTCCTGATTGGGCGAGGTTTGCCAACGGCTAAAGATTTTGGTTAAACCGCGCGAACCCCTTTTCCAGATCGGCGATCAGGTCATCCACATCTTCTAACCCTATATGCAGACGGATAAGCGGACCACTTGCGTCCCATCCGGTAGCGGAGCGTAGGTTTTTAATGCCGTTATAGGTCAGGATCAGGCTTTCATAGCCGCCCCAGCTATAACCCATTTTGAAATGCTCCATGCCCTCCATTAAGGCAGTGGTCGCACGCTCATGACCCGCTTTCAGCACAAAGGAAAATAAACCGTTAGCGCCGGTAAAATCCCGCTTCCAGATTTCATGACCGGGGCAGCTTGGATAAGCCGGATGACGAACATGGTCCACCTCTGGCCGTCCCTCAAGCCATTTGGCTATTTTGAGGGCGTTTTCTTCATGCTGTTTCAGGCGGATTTTCAGGGTGCGAAGGCCACGCAGGGCGAGAAACGCATCATCGGGCGATACACAATATCCCATCTGGTAAGACATATCACAAAGCTGATGACTATGTTCGGCGCGGGTGGTAACGCAACCGACCATAGCATCCGAATGACCGACGATATATTTGGTCAGCGCATGAATGGAAAAATCAACTCCATGATCAAAGGCATTGAAATGCAGCGGTGTACCCCATGTATTATCCATCATCACCAGCACATCGCGCGCGTGGGCGGCTTTGGCAATGGCGGGTATATCCTGTATCTCCATAGTGATGGAGCAGGGGGATTCTGTGAATATAATCTTGGTATTATCCCGTATCAATGCCGCAATGTCAGCCCCGATCATGGGATCATAGAATGTGGTTTCGATGCCCAGCCTGTTGAGCATTTTATCGACCAGATTGCGGGTTGGCCCATAGACACCGTCCGCCATCAATATATGATCGCCAGCGGAGGCAAAGGATAATATGGCCCCGGATATAGCCGCAAGGCCAGAGGGGTATAGATAACAGCAATCCGCCCCTTCCAGATCGCACATGGCCTGCTCCAATGCATAGGTGGTGGGATTACCGCGCCGCCCGTAAGTTAGCCCGCCCGTATGAAGTTCGCCTTGCTCCTGCTTCATTTCCTTAACCGTATCGAAGGTCAGGGTGGAAGCATGATAAACCGGGGTATTTATTGCCCCGTGGGTATATTTTTTATCGCGTCCGGTTGAGGCGATGATGGTATCTTTTTTCATATTATTTCTTATCCACGGGGGTGTCGGGATGGCTGCCCCATTCGCTCCAAGATCCATCATAAAGTGCGGTTTGCTGATGGCCAATCAGATATAGCCCCAGCATCAGCACAGATGCCGTAATGCCCGACCCGCAACTGGTGATGATGGGTTTTTGCAGGTTCAGCCCCGCAGCCTCAAAAATCCCGCGAATTTCATCGGGTGATTTAAATGTCCCGTCCTGTGTATTCAGCAACGTCCTGAAAAATACATTGCAGCTTCCCGGAATAGCGCCCGACTTCATCTCTGCGCGTGGTTCGGGGTCCGAGCCGGAGAAGCGTCCCGGCGGGCGGGCATCGACCACCTGCTCTCTGGCCGTGCCCAGATTTTCCATCATATGCTCAAGGTCACGAACGCGGGTATTGTTAAAGCGGGCGGTAAAATGCCGCATACGGGGGATCGGGGGGATATCCTCTATCTCGCGCCGTTCTTCCTTCCATTTCTGAAAGCCGCCGTCCAGGATTGCCACGTCCCACAGACCAAAAGCCTTGAGCATGAACCAGACACGCGCCGCACTTCGCACGTCGCTATTATCATAAACAATCACCCTATTGCCATCACCAATACCGAGCTTGCGCATCCGAGACGACATTTTCTCGGCACTGGGCAGCATATGAGGCAGGGGGTTATCCAGATCGCAGATTTCGTCAATATCGAAAAATACAGCGCCGGGAATATGGGCTTCTCTATATTCGCTTGACGCATTGCGCACATCCCCCGGCATATGCCAAGTAGCATCCACAATCCTGATATCAGGGGCGCTAAGATGTTCTTTCAGCCATTCGGTGGAAACAAGAGGGGGGGTAGTATCTGCCATGCGTGTTCTTTCTTATTATTACACTCTCACTATATTACAACCAGTCGGGATAGGGTAGCCCCTGTTGTTTTAAAAATTCCGGATTGAATAATTTGCTCTGGTAGCGGGTGCCATAATCACATAACAATGTTACGATGGTATGACCCGGCCCCATTTCCTTGGCGAGGCGAATGGCAGCAGCCACATTGATGCCCGACGAGCCGCCAAGACACAGCCCTTCATATTTCAGCAGGTCGAAAATAACATTCAGCATATCTGCATCATGAACCTGATACGCATCATCAATGATCACGCCTTCAAGGTTGGCGGTTATGCGGCCCTGTCCAATTCCCTCGGTAATGGAAGAGCCTTCGGCCTTTAGCTCACCATGCTTGTAATAGTTATACAGCGCGGCGCCCATAGGGTCAGCAAGGACGATTTTGATATCCTTGTTGCGTTTCTTCAGGGCCAGAGACACCCCACCCAACGAGCCACCCGTACCCACCGCACAGGTGAAGGCATCAACTGTGCCATCGGTCTGATCCCAGATTTCCGCGCCGGTGGTTTCTTCGTGAGCATTTCTGTTGGCAATATTGTCAAATTGATTGGCCCAGACGGCACCCATATCCTTTGCCAGTCTTTCGGAATAATGGACATAATTATTAGGGTCTTTATAGGGAACAGCCGGCACCAGACGCAGGTCACAGCCGCAAAGCGTGAGCATGTCTTTCTTTTCCTGTGACTGGGTATCTGGCATGACGATCACGGTCTTAAGCCCCAGCGCATTAGCCACCAGCCCAAGCCCGATTCCGGTGTTTCCCGCCGTACCTTCGACGATGGTACCGCCGGGTTTCAGCAGACCTTTTTTCATGGCATCCTGAATGATATAAAGCGCGGCGCGATCCTTGACCGACCCGCCGGGGTTAAGAAACTCAGCCTTGCCCAGAATGGTGCAGCCTGTTTCCTCCGATGCTTTTTGCAATTTGATCATCGGCGTATTGCCAATGGAACCGACAAAACCGTCTTTAATATCCATTAAATTATCCCTGTAAATTTATAGTCGTGAATATAGGGATGAGAGGGTCAGGACGCAAGTTTAATGACATTGGATAAAAAATGTTATAGTGAAGGGGCAAACAGACACAGGATTGATATGACTAAAGATATATATGAGGGCTTGTCACAGCTCGGCAAAGACATCAAGGCCCCGACCTCACCGGAAGAAGCCAAGCTCGACCGCGTGCCAAACCCGCGGCCCAATGTAGATTATTTCGTGCGCTTCACCTGCCCCGAATTTACGTCACTTTGCCCCGTAACCGGACAGCCCGACTTCGCCCATATCGTGATTGATTATATCCCCGGTGAGTTCCTCGTGGAAAGCAAATCGCTTAAACTCTATATGCAATCCTTCCGCAACCACGCCGCCTTCCATGAAGATTGCACCGTGGGCATAGCAGAACGTCTGATCGAAGAACTAGCCCCCAAATGGCTCCGCATCGGCGGCTACTGGTACCCACGCGGCGGCATACCGATTGATGTATTCTATCAGACGGGTGACGCACCGGAGGGGGTATGGATACCGGAACAGGGTGTTCCTACTTATCGCGGGCGGGGGTAGAGTTTAAAGAATGCATTGCTAGAACGCGAATTTATTTGTCCGCTTTCGGCCAAAAATGGACATAGAGGTTTGTTCTGAGTAGTTCACGCAATTAAGTATTGTGTTTAAATATTTCGTTGTTTTTATACATTGTCCCTGATCTTTTTAGCAGGAATATATTCTAATACAGCACCGTATGGTTTAACTTTATTGGCATCAATTTTACTTAGGGCTTCATTGGGAAAATTTTTCATAAACTCAGTTAACTCATTTAAACTTTTCTTTGTTTGTACCGTTAATAATTTGGCGAAATATATAACCATATCATGGTCTTTTTTATCAGATTCATCAATGTCAACGAATTTACTTACAAAATATTTGCTAAATAGCCGTTCCTTAACTGGACACCAATCCTTATTCCACATTTTCCATTTTGTTAAGAGGGCATTGTAGTTTCTAATCACACTATTGATTTTTAATAGTTGGTTCCATTTTTCCTCGTCAAACTTTTCGGATTTTGGTGGAGTAATAAATGTTAAGTCTTCAATAGTATCAATAATCGGATCACCTAGATAGATTATATGCGGTACTAAATATCCTTTTGGAATTCCCTCAAATTCTTTCTGGTCGGAGTTTTTGATACAGTCATCCATGATTGCTTGAACGTTTAATTGGGCAGAAGCAATAAGCAAAAGCCACTTATTAGCAGCTTTCAGTTTTTCGATTTCAACTTTCACAGCCTCTTGCGCCTCGTATATTGCATGGGCTTTACGATAACCGTAGAAAAATAATCCAACTGGAATAAAAATGCTCGCAAGCAGCGGACCATAAATCAAAATATAATCAAGAATTGATTGTTGATTTTGACTAAAATTTTCTATGGTTTTTGTTAATTTATTAATTGAAGACGCAACATCATCTGTCTGAACTCTCATTTTTCCCTCTTTTATTTAAACCATAATGCAGAGTGTCCGCTTTGGGTCGAAAGCGGACACTCAATCGAGAATAGCAGAAACTCTTGCTCGCACAAGTTTTTGGAAATAGTTATTCCATCCTTTCACTATATCATTATTCCGAAAGATCTTTTCTGATGCCAAAATGGATACCGGATCAAGTCCGGTATGACGGGGTGGTGGGGAGGTATCGGAAAGTCCTCTATTGTCATCCTGAACTAAATTCAGGGTGACGTTTGAGGTTGGGTGGTAAATTCTCCTTCGTCATTCCCGCGAAGGCGGGAATCCAGTGGCTTGTGATCAACATATCTTTTTTTGGGAAAATATATAATAATGACCGTGACCGACAGTGAAACCGGCGATGAAATGGGTTTCTATTTTGATGTCAATCTTCAGATGCAGAAGATGATGAAATAACCCCCCTCACCGAACACGCTCATTCATGGGGAATGAGCGTGTTCGGAAAGAAATCTTTATCACTTTCAATGCTGTCTATTCAGTCTCTTTATCCGCGAGCTTGTTCGCGACAACTGCCATCACGGCCATGACCAGTGCGATCATAACAACATCTGCTACGAAAGTGATTATGGTTACTTTTATTGTCATGGGCTGGATGGCATAGTTGATCAAATTGACCGAGCCCAGAAAAACGCCCGCTGCAGCACCATATTGAAGCCCGCAAACAAGGTTCTTCACGTAATCTGGCCTTAGCACAGCCAGCATCCAGGCCATCAGGATATAGGCAATGAAGATCCAGTGCATCAGGGCTTCACTATCCGCCTCGTTCCGCCACATAGTGCTTGGCAGGCTGTTATAAGTATCCTGAAGCAACAAGCCATGAACCACAAAGCCATAGAGGCTGAAAACGATAAATCCTGCCAAGGCTGTCAGCAGTATTGTTTTATTGCATATTTTGGATAACATGAGAAAAGCTCCTTTTCCATAAATGCACATTATAAATTATTTTAGTGTATTTCCCAAATCGTTCCGTTATATTTTTACCAGATTACAGAAAGGCATTTTATGATTGTGAGTATCCTTAGCCGGGGCTGATCACGTTTCAGGGGCATACGCCGCCTGTTTTACTGACCATAAACCCGGACGAAAAAACTGACCCATCCTGACTAAGGGTTTGTCAGTGATTGTGGCTTGTTTTCAAGTCGCATATGGTTTTGTTGTCGACATGGTTCGACAAAATTAAGGTTACAAGATAATGCCAATAGATATACCCGCGCTGACTGCCCTTGGCTGGAGCGCATTTTACCAACAACAATTAACTTCAGAAGACTATGAGGAAACCCAGCCCTGCCGAGTGATGGCTGTCCATCGGGGGCAGCTTGTGCTGTCTACGGGTAGTCAGGAATTCACCCTGTCCCTTAGCGGAAAAATGCTGAAGGAACAGGATGATCATCAGGCGACCATAGGCGACTGGCTCTTGGTGTGCCGCAACACGGGGGCATTTCTGCGCCTTCTTGATCGTAAGAGCCTGATCAAACGTCAATCGGCGGGAACGGATAATTCCCAACAAATGGTGGCGGCTAATATTGATACGCTGTTTATTGTCACATCCTGCAATGATGATTTTAATCTGTCACGCTTAGAGCGCTATCTTGCCTTTGCTTATGCGGCAGAGGTCGATCCGGTGATCGTCATCACCAAACAGGATATGTGCGATGACCCACAGGATTATGTGGCTCAGGCGCGCACCCTTGGCCCGGTGATCATGGCGGAAGCCGTGAATGCCCTCGATGTGGAAACACTGGAGTGTTTGAAATATTGGTGCAAGTCGGGGCAGACCATCGCCTTGGTTGGCTCATCCGGTGTGGGAAAATCAACCCTCGCCAATGGTTTGGGTGCCAGTCATCAGAAGACGAGCGGTATCCGCGAGGATGATGCCAAGGGCCGCCATACCACCACTCACCGGTCATTATTGCCGCTCAAAAATGGCGCGGTGCTGTTGGATAGTCCGGGTATGCGGGGTCTTGGGCTTGCCGATTGTGGCGAGGGGGTTGCGGCGGTGTTCGAAGACATTACCGACCTTGCCAGACAGTGCCGTTTTAAGGATTGTAACCATGATCAGGAACCCGGATGTGCGGTAAAGTCGGCACTGGCGGACAACAGCCTCAGTCAGCGGCGCATGAGCAGCTACACCAAGCTCATGGCGGAACAGCGCCATAATGCCGCTACCATCGCCGAGCGGCGCCGGAAAGACAAAGCCTTTGGAAAACTTAGCAAGACGGCCATCTCCGCGAAAAAATCGGGGCAGGGTTTTTAGAGGGCGAGGGGCGGGGTTGTCTCCGCCTCTTAAGTTTATTGTGACTGGATTATGGCATTTCCTGTCCAGTTGTTCTTGGGTAGCCGCCCATATATAATCAAGCTAACAAAAATTTTGGAAGGTTATGAATTATGTACCGCGACAAACTTTATTTTTATGAAGAAATTCTGCTTTTGGCATTGAAGGATGAAGCTGGCGTAACGTCTGTGGCTTATCTGGAACAATCCATTGCCGGTGCGGTTTTAGCCGAACTTCTGTTGACGGAACGCATCGTCATCGAAGATACAAAAAAGAAGCTTGTGAAGGTCATCAATCCGGAACCCATGAACGATCCGGTGTTAGATGTCTGTTTTGACAAGATCAAGGCCCGTAAAAAAGGACTGTCCATGCAGGATTGGGTTGCTCAATTGATGGGTATCAGCAAGCTGTTTCACACGGCGGCACAACAGCTTTGCGAACGGGGTATTCTGAAAGCGGATAAGGATAAGGTTTTGCTGTTTTTCACGCGGCGTATTTATCCGGAAATAAATCCTATTCCGGAAAAGCGGATCATTAGTGAATTGCAGATGGCAATATTTTCCGAAAGCCGTGATGTTGAACCGCGCACGGTTGTACTGATCTCATTGGCTCAGAGCAGTGGTTTGTTAAAGATTATATTTGGCAGGAAGGAAATTGCCGCCCGTAAAGATCGTATTGAAAGTATTGTGGCGGGGGATATGAGCGGCAAGGCCGTTAAGGAAGCCATAGCCGCCTATGTTACCGCCGCTGCCATTGCCATTATCATTCCCGCCGTAATTATTGTGACTTAATAGCTATCTAAAGCGTAGAATAGATCAGGAATACTCCAAACAGCAATGAAAATACCCCTGCGGGCCGGAAGGCCTTCTGGAGTTTTTCCGCTGACCAGACGGCGAAACGCCTGTGTGCTGAAGGCGGGGTAAGCATCAGTCCGACCCCCACGGTCAGAAGCAGATAGCCAATTATTTTCATCATTGTCGGGCTGTGGGTTTGGTAGGCATAGATAACAAAAATAGCCCCTGCCACAAGGCGTGTGAGGATTTCAAAGGCATGAAAATAAGGCGTCTGGCTAAAGCGGATGATGGACTGGCTCCAATAGACGGGGGATATAATCATGATTGCGCTGAATATGATCATAAGGACGCCAAATAGAATGATGATATACATCTAGTCTATTCCAAGGATTTTGTGGGTCTGCAGGCTGAGCTTCCACTGGGGGTGCTTCAGGCAATAATCAACGGTGGCCTGTTTGTGATCCGTGCCCGCTTCATCAAGGGGCTGCAGGTAGAAATGCGTGAAATTCAGATGGCTCACATCTTCCGGCTTCACGGCGTTCTGTGGATAGACAAGTTTTAATTCGTCGCCGGATGTCTGGACCAGCTTTTCAAGATTCTTAGGGCTGACGCATATCCAGTCAAGTTCTGGCGGGCAGGGAAAGCTGCCATTTGTTTCCACGGCAACCTCAAACCCCTGTGCCTGAAATTCTTTAATCAGGGGGCTGTCCAGTTGCATCAATGGCTCACCACCAGTGCAGACGATGAAGGGAACGCCGCTTGCCGTCCAGAGAGCCTTGGCAGCTTTGGCAAGCGCTTCGGCGGATTTGAACTTTCCACCGCCTTGGCCATCTGTGCCCACAAAGTCGGTGTCACAGAAATTGCAATCGGCATCGGCGCGGTCCTGTTCCCGTCCTGACCAGAAATTGCATCCGGCAAAGCGACAGAAAACAGCTGCACGGCCCGTATGTCGGCCTTCGCCCTGCAGGGTATAGAATATTTCTTTGACGCTATAGGTCATTTATAGGCCACGGGGTCGACCTCTCCCGCCTCCCTAAATCCTTTCAGTCGTAGGTGGCAGGCATCACATTCACCGCATGACGCACCATCGGGCGCGGGGTCATAACAGCTTGTAGTCAGGCTGTAATCCACGCCCAGAGCCAAGCCCTTGCGCACGATATCGGCCTTGGTCATATCTATGAGGGGTGTGTGAATTTTAATGCTGTCTGCACCCTCAACACCACTTTTGGTGGCGAGGTTTGCCATCACCTCATAGGCGGCGATATATTCCGGGCGGCAATCGGGATAGCCGCTGAAATCCAATGCATTAACCCCGATGAAAATATCAGTGGCCCCTTGTGTCTCGGCATAAGCCAAGGCAAAGGACAGGAAAATAGTGTTTCGCGCCGGAACGTATGTCACTGGAATTTCTTCGGACATCTCATCACTGCTACGGCCTTTGGGAACGTCAATATCATCGGTCAGGGCCGAACCCCCGAAAACACGCAAATCAATTTTCGCTGTCACGTGTTTTTTTAGGCCCATGGCTTTTGCAACATTAGCCGCTGATTCAAGTTCCATCGTATGGCGCTGACCATAATCAAAGCTCAGGCCCACCACGTCAAAGCCCGTATTCTTGGCGATGGCAACGCAGGTGGTGGAATCCAGTCCGCCACTTAATAAAACTACGGCTTTTTTATTTTTTGTCATATTTGTATATTCTTCTTCATCTGCTACTTGTAATTC
This sequence comes from Alphaproteobacteria bacterium, assembly GCA_030641355.1. Lineage (GTDB taxonomy): Bacteria > Pseudomonadota > Alphaproteobacteria > Sphingomonadales > Emcibacteraceae > Paremcibacter. The sequence goes on along the minus strand of DAOWHQ010000131.1, from coordinate 5,323 downwards.
ACATAGCCCAAAATTAAGTATAGAGCTAGTATTTAGGAGAAAGATATGCCTTTGTCAGAACCGGTTGCCCGCAGGCCGCTCCATACCCGCACCATAAAATGTGATGGTTATGAGCGCGAAGACGGCCTGTGGGATATAGAAGCCCGCATGGAAGACGTCAAACATTATGGCTTTGAAAATAAGTTTCGCGGCAAGGTAGCGGCGGGCGAACCGCTCCATGAAATGTTCTTCCGGCTCACTCTGGATGAGAATCTGGAAGTGAAGGATGTGGAAGCTCATATCGATCATTACCCTTTTGACGGTTGCCCCAATATTACGGTGGATTACAAAAAACTGATAGGGGTTAAAATCGGGCTAGGCTGGCGTCGCGCAATCAAGGAACGTCTTGGCGGCAAGAAGGGCTGTACTCATTTAACGGAATTATTGCCTGTTATGGCAACGGTTTCCATTCAGACTATGATTCCTGTAATTATGAAACGCCGCCGGGAAGCCGCCGAGGCAAAAGGGGAAGTCATCGAGAAAATCCGGCCACCAATGTTAGACAGTTGCCATAGCTGGGCGTCTGATGGCCCCAATGTTAAGGAATTTGCGCCGGAATTTTATACCGGGGACTAGCTATTGCTCTCGCTATCCGTCTTGTCTATCTTGTGGTTATCCAGATGGGTGCTGAGGGTTTTCTTTTTTCGTTTAATCATGGCGCTGGTCAATTTCTTCTGACCATGCTTAGTACGATTTTCGGAGGCTAGTTTTTCTTTTTTGATTTTGGCAATTTTTTTTGCGGCGCGTTTGAAATTAATGACTTTACTCATGGGATCCTCGCTCTTCGACTCTAACATAGCATAAAAAAAACGCTTAAGCAGTCTTTTTTTTATTAATAATCATTCTCAAAAAAAAGACAAGCATGGTTTGTGGAAAACTGATAAGAACAAAAGGGAAACTTTTGTCGGAATTCGCCTTATGAAAAACTTGAAGATTCTGCCGCAAAAAACAGAAGGCGGTATCCCCTTCACATTGCAGTCGGATTTTACCCCGTCCGGGGATCAGCCACAGGCCATCGAGAAACTGGTGGCAGGGATAAATAATGGGCTGACCGATCAGGTGCTGCTTGGTGTGACGGGTTCCGGCAAGACCTATACCATGGCGAAAGTGATTGAACATACCCAGCGCCCCGCCATCATCATGGCCCACAATAAAACACTGGCCGCGCAGCTTTACGGAGAGATGAAATCATTTTTCCCCAACAATGCTGTGGAATATTTTGTCTCCTATTATGATTATTATCAACCGGAGGCTTACGTTCCGCGCTCGGATACCTATATCGAAAAAGATGCCAGCATCAATGAGCAGATTGACCGTATGCGCCATGCAGCAACTCGTTCCGTGTTTGAGCGTGATGATGTGATTATCGTTGCCAGTGTGTCTTGTATTTATGGTATGGGTTCGCCGGAAACTTACCTTGAAATGACCATTCCGTTTGAGGTCGGCATGATGATTGATCAGCGCGATCTGCTGCGGCGCATGGTGGAACTGCAATATAAACGTAACGATAATTTCTTTAAGCGCGGTACGTTCCGGGTGCGCGGTGATGTGATCGAGGTTTTCCCGTCCAGTTATGAGGATCAGGCTATACGCCTTGATTTCTTTGGTGATGAGCTGGAGGCGATCGTCATTTTTGACCCGTTGACGGGCGAGAAAATCGAAAATGTAGAACGAACGAAACTCTATGCCAACAGCCATTATGTCACCCCCGGTCCCACCCTTCAGCAGGCTCAGAAAACCATCAAAGCGGAACTTGACTGGCGCCTGAAAGACCTGAATGAGCAGGGCAAGATATTGGAGGCCGCACGATTAGAGCAACGTACCAAGCTCGATCTTGAAATGATGGCAGCCACGGGCAGCTGTGCGGGGATTGAGAATTATTCCCGCCATCTGACGGGGCGTGAGCCGGGCAGCAACCCACCTACATTATTTGAATATCTGCCTGAAAATATGCTGCTTTTTGTGGATGAGAGCCATGTGAGTGTGCCTCAGGTCGGCGGCATGAGCAAGGGTGACTTCTCCCGTAAAACCACACTGTCTGACTTTGGGTTCCGCCTGCCGTCCTGCATAGATAACCGCCCGCTGAAATTCGAGGAGTGGGACAGACTGCGCCCGCAGAGCGTCTATGTTTCGGCAACGCCGGGTAAATGGGAAATGGAACAGACCGGCGATGAATTTATTGAGCAGGTGATCCGGCCCACAGGGCTCATAGACCCGCCGTGCGAGATCAAGCCGGTGGAGACACAGGTTGACGACCTGCTCCACGAAGCAAAGGCAACTATTGAAAAAGGCTATCGGGTATTGGTCACAACATTGACCAAACGTATGTCTGAGGATCTGACGGAATATCTTCATGAGAATGGTCTGAAGGTGCGCTATATGCATTCGGATATTGAGACCCTGGAGCGGATCGAGATTATCCGCGACCTGCGCCTTGGTACTTTTGATATTCTGGTGGGTATCAACCTGCTGAGGGAGGGGCTGGATATCCCAGAATGTGGGTTAGTGACCATATTGGATGCGGATAAAGAAGGCTTTTTGCGTTCCGAAACATCGCTGATACAGACTATTGGCAGGGCGGCGCGGAATGTGGACGGCAAGGTGATCCTCTATGCCGATAAAATCACCCGCAGCATGAAAGCCGCGCTGGATGAAACCGACCGCCGCCGCGAGAAGCAGACGGCCTATAACAAAGAGCATGGCATTACCCCCGCAAGCATCAAGAAATCCATTGGCGATATCATTGAAGGCGTGGCAGAGGGCGACCATGTTCTTGTACCACTGGATGTGGACGGTAATCATATGGTCGGCCATAATCTGAAGGCCTATATCGCCGACTTGGAGAAACAGATGCTGGAGGCCGCCGGAAATCTGGAATTCGAAGAAGCTGCCCGTCTGCGCGATGAGGTTAAGCGTCTGGAAGATCATGAACTGGGTATTGTCGCTGAACACCCCGTTGGCAAACATTTGGCATCGGGTCGAAACAAAGGAAGGTCAACGGCGGGTCGTCCCGGCACGCGCAAATACCGCCGTAAAAGCAACAAGGCCGTTTCCCGAAAATTTTAAATTTTCACATTGATTTAATAACGTCCAAGCCTTATAGCTTCGGCAGCGGTTTTCAGATATGATAACTGCACTTGCCGGAATGTGGCGCAGCCTGGTAGCGCACTTCGCTGGGGGTGAAGGGGTCGCAGGTTCGAATCCTGTCATTCCGACCATAAGAAAAGCCATCTAATTCAATGAGTTAGGTGGCTTTTTCTATTTTTCAGAATTCACGATTTATCTTCGTTGCCGGGTATTTTTCTCCAATGTTGTGCAGCCAAATATTATATTGGTTTAGGGGAGTGGAGTGATGGGTATAGTTCGTTGAATTTAACCAAATAATTTCTCCATCAGAAGATTTACATGCTCTACAGGATCACCGAAGATCATCATATAAACCACGATGCCAATGGCAATGGGCGCGATATATTTTGTGCTGAATTGCCAGATGGCAAACCCTTTGCTGTCTTGCGGATAACCGATCTGATCACTGATAATTTTGCGCGACATAGCCCAGCCTGTGAACAGCGCCAGCAATAGCGCATTGATAGGCAACATGACATTCGCCACGATGAAATCCATAATGCCAAATAGATTTTTATCGGCAAATGCGCCAATGAAATTCAGGGGCTTGAAATCAGACAGCACATTAAAGGACAGCAGCATAAACAGCCCGACAAACCATGCCGCTCCGCCGGAGATCCATGATGTCAGCCGTCTGGATATCCCCTTGTCTTCGAACCATGCAATGACAGGCTCCAGCATAGCCAATGACGAGGTAAAGGCCGCAAAGGTCAGCAGCAGGAAGAATAATATTCCGAAAATCATACCGCCGGGCATCTGGCCAAAGGCGATGGGCAGGGTGGCAAAGATCAGTCCGGGGCCTTCGCCGGGCACAAGGCCATATTGAAACACGATGGGGAAAATCATGAATCCTGCGAGCAGGGCAACGATAGTATCGGCCACGGCAATGATGCCAGCGGCTTTCGGCAGGGATATATTGTCAGGCAGGTAGGCTCCGTAAGTGATCAGGGCGCCGACCCCAATGGCGAGGGAAAAGAGAGCCTGCCCCAATGCCATAAGCACGGTCTGGGCGGTAATTTTGGAAAAATCCGGGCTGAACAGAAATGTAAAGGCCTTGCCGCCTTCACCGGTAAACATGGCATAGGCCGACAGAATAGCCAACAGTATAAATAAGGCCGGCATCATTATTTTAACCGTCGATTCCAGTCCGGCCTTAACACCAAAGGAAATAACAACAATCACAGAAACCATATAAAAACTATGCCAGAAAGTGAGCCGTTGCCAGCTACCTTGCAAGCTTTTAAACAGAGCGCCGGACCCTTCCGCATCAATGCCGGCAAAACTGCCCGTGACGGCCTTCACAATATAATCCAGTGACCATCCGGCGACCACACTATAATAAGTCAGCCCCATGAAAGGCACCAGAAGGCTAAGCCAGCCGATCATTTTCCAGAAGGGGTGATGGCCCGATTTTACCATTTTGGCCATGGTGCCGACGGCGCTCATTTTTCCGGCGCGACCCAAAGATAATTCAGCCATAATCAGGGGAATACCAAGAATGAGGACGAAGGCGATATAGATCAGAACAAAGGCCCCGCCACCATTTTCACCTGCAACGTAAGGAAACCGCCACAGATTACCAAGGCCGACGGCGGCCCCGATTGATGCCATTAAAAATGCGGAACGCGATGACCATTGGACGTGGTTTGCCGAAACCTGATCTTGTGATTGCTCTTCTGCCACACTCATACCTAATCCTCCCTTTTTTTTATTTTCATATTGAAAATACATACAATTGGGTTATTGCCAAAGCTTTTTTTATTTGGCTGATAAAATCATATCCGCGGCTTTTTCGGCAATCATGATCGTTGGGGCGTTGGTATTGCCGCCGATCAGGGTCGGCATGACCGAAGCATCAACCACTCGCAAATTCTCAATTCCCTTCACTTTTAGCTGCGCGTCAACCACAGCCATTTCATCCATCCCCATTTTACAGGTGCCGACGGGGTGATATACGGTGTCTGACCGATGGCGTAATTCCTGTTCGATGGCGGCATCATCTGTCATGCCCTGCCCAAAGATGTCTTCTTCGTGGCGGCCATTCAGGGGCGGGGCCTCCATTATGGAGCGCATGGCCTTGAAGCCTTTTATTAGGCGGGGCATATCATCCGCGTGGGTGAGGAATGCCGGATCAATGCGTGGCGGGTCCAAGGGGTTA
>DAOWHQ010000190.1:0-5913 GCA_030641355.1 Alphaproteobacteria bacterium | reverse complement strand
GGCGGCAGAGGTCATTGTCAGTGGGCAGCAGGTCCCACCTTCGACTTGATATTGCAGATATTCGAGGACAGCGTGGCTCACATGACCACCATCATCGGAATTCTGCCAGGCGAGGGAGGATATTCCGGCTTCGGTGCCGATCTGCATCATATGGTGATAGGCGGGGTGAAATTCGACCTCATCCAGACGGTTGCCGGAAGGGTCAAATGTCTTTAATTCGGGCAGATGTCTGTTGGCTAACCGCCCCTGCTCGATGATGTCGTCACTGCCGAGCAATGCACCAAACTCTGTCATTCTTTGTGTTGCGGGCTTTTTGCCGTCTCGGTTAAACGCATCCCGGAGGGGGTGATCAGCGGTAAATAAATTATAATCGGTTAGTTTTTCCGGTTGATTGCTGACCTCATGCGTAGACTGAATGGATTTAGGCCGATAGGCTTTCATGGCATGGCTCCTGATTATGATATAGGATAGTTTAACAGGAACGGCACAGGAATAAAATATGAACGAAGAAGCTGTAAAAAAATATAGAAAATATTTCCGTGAAAAATACATCCCACTGAGCTATAGCGGACCACGGCATTTGTGCCTGACCGTGTTGGTAACACTCGCCATAATCGGGTTCAGCCTGTTTAATATGGAGAATGTGATGGATATCGAATGGTTGACCATTCCCACATCATTTTTTATAGCAAATTTTGTTGAATATATGGCCCATAAAGGCCCGATGCATAAAAAGACCCGCCTCATAGAGGAAATATTCCAGCGTCACGCGGTGCAGCATCATTCTTTCTTTACTCACGAACATATGACCTATGATGAGGACAGGGATTTTAATGCGGTGCTTTTCCCGCCGGAAATGCTGTTGTTTTTCTTTGGCGGTATGGCCACGCCTCTTGGTTTTTTTGGTTATTTCATTTTCGGTGCAAATGTGGCTTGGTTGTTTGTCTTTACGGTGACGCTTTATTTCCTCAATTATGAATTGCTGCATTTTCTTTATCATGTGGATGAGGAGACGTGGACGTCAAAACTACCCTTCATGGCGGGACTGCGTAAACATCACACCCTGCATCATGACCGGGAATTGATGAATGAGTATAATTTCAATATTTCCTACCCTATATTTGATTTGATATTTGGCACTTCTTATAAAGAAAAGAAATAAGGAATTTTATACCAGCCCCAGCGTTTTAAGGCTGGTATGCCCGCTTTTTGAAATGATTAGATGGTCATGAAGCATGACCCCCAGTTGTTTGCCCGCGTCCTCAATGCGTTTGGTCATTTCCACATCATCGCGGCTTGGGGTCGGGTCGCCACTGGGGTGATTATGCACCAGAATTATGGCTGTGGAATGTAGCTCCAAGGCCCGTTTTATAACCTCACGGGGATAGACAGGGGTGTGGTCTATGGTACCTTCCTGCTGCATTTCATCTGCTATCAGGCGATTTTGCCGATCCAGAAACAGGATACGGAATTGCTCCTTTTTCTGGTGAGCCATTTGAATCTGGCAGTAATCAACCAAGGCCTGCCAATTGGACAAAACCGGCTTATCCATAATTTTGCCTTGTGCCAGTTTCTGGGCAGCGGATTCAATCAGTTTCAGGGCGGTGATGACCGTCTCACCAATACCGGAAATATCCATCAGGCGTTCAGGTGAAGCGCTGATAACTTCCGCAAATCCACCAAATTTCTTAATTAATTCTTTGGCAAGGGGCTTTACGTCCCGTCGGGGGATGGCAGAGAATAACAATAGTTCAAGGAGTTCGTAATCGGGGAGGGCATCAACGCCGCCTTTGCGAAAACGGTCTTTTAAGCGTTGCCTGTGACCGCTGAGATCTACATTGTTTGAAGCCAATTTTTACCCTAACTCTATTTACTCATATGGCGGTTTCTTATACCCATTTGGTGACAGTGTGAATACTTCCACGCCGTCTTTTGTAACAGCCATACTATGCTCAAACTGGGCAGATAGTGACTTGTCACGGGTCACGGCTGTCCAGCCGTCACTCAATACTTTTATATCCGGCCTGCCAAGGTTGATCATGGGCTCAATGGTAAAGAACATACCTTCTTTTAGTTCTGGTCCTTCACCGGGCTTGCCAAAATGCATGATATTGGGGGCATCGTGAAAAACACGGCCCAGACCATGACCGCAGAATACCTCAACCACTCCGCAACGCTCTGCTTCGGCGTATGTCTGAATGGCATGGCCAATGTCGCCAACTGTGGCGCCGGGTTTGACCTCTGCAATGCCACGCATTAAACATTCATAGGTTATATCAACCAGCCGTTTGGATTTAATAGAAGGCGTCCCCGCGAAGAACATCCGGCTGGTGTCCCCATACCAGCCATCCACGATTACGGTGACATCAATATTTACGATATCACCTTTTTTCAGCTTCTTAGGGCCGGGAATGCCGTGGCAGACCACATGATTTATGGAGGTACAGATAGACTTTGGGAACCCGCGATAGTTTAAGGGCGCACTTATGGCCCCACGCTCATCAACAAAATCGGCACAGAGCTGATCCAGCCTGTCGGTGGTGACGCCGGGCTGGACGTGCTCCGTGATCATATCCAGCGTTTCTGCGGCAAGTCTGCCAGCTACGCGCATACCCTCCATGTCTTTCTGAGTATAGAGCTTTATGGCGTTGCTGCGGTCAGCCTCTGCGTCACTTGCCTTGATATATTTCATTCTTTGTCCATTATAGGCGAATTGGAATTCTCTGCCCTACTATAATCTCTTTGCTGGTTAAATTACAACAGTAACAAACAGCTTCGACACCATCGTAAAGCGCACGTTCAAGAGCCGCAGCATAGGTGGGGTCAATATCTGCGGCTATCCTGAATTCTGAACAGTCATCCCGTTGCATAAGATAGACCATAATGGCCCGATGACCGTCCGCGACCATCTGGGAAAGCTCTTTCAGATGTTTGGTTCCCCGCGTTGTGATAGAATCAGGGAATTCCGCGATGCCCTTCTGACGTGACAGGGTGACGCTTTTGACCTCAACGTAACAATCTGCATCGCCCAGCGTAGAACCCGACAGAAAAATATCTATGCGGCTGTTTTGGCCATATTTCATTTCCCGCCGCAGATTTTCATAGCCTTCCAGTTCCGTGATAGAGCCATCTGTTATGGCATCCTGAACAATCCGGTTGGGGTGGGATGTGTTAATGCCAACAAGGCAATCGTCCACTTCCACCAGTTCCCATTTAAACCGGAGCTTTGCTTTGGGGTTGGTCTGGGGCGAGAGCCAGACAATATTGCCTTCGTCCTTTAGCCCCATCATAGAGCCGGAATTAGCGCAATGCGCCGTAACGGTTTCCCCGCTATCGAGCAGAATGTCTGCTAAAAAGCGTTTATAGCGTTTAATCAGCGTGCCACGGATAAGTTTATGTTCAAATTTCATGGAGACAGGGTATAGTCAGAAAGCAATCATGAATCAAACAAGAAGCAACAAATGATCAAGACAGTAACCGCCAGTATGATTATAATTGGGGACGAGATCCTGTCCGGACGGACAAAGGATGCTAACCTCACGCATTTGTCTCTATGGCTGAACCGGATGGGGGTTCAGCTTAAAGAAGTTCGGGTAATTCCCGATGTGGGGCAGGTGATACAGGATACGGTGAATGACCTTCGGGGCCGGTATGACTATGTCTTTACCACCGGCGGCATTGGCCCGACACATGATGATATTACTGCAGAAAATATAGCCTTGGCCTTTGGTGTTCCTTTTGTACAAAGCGCGGAGTCACTGGCGTTGTTACAGAAACATTACGGTAAAGATGAGAATATTTCGGACGCGAGGCTGCGCATGACAATGATACCGCAAGGGGCTCAACTGATCAAAAACCCAGTAAGTGCCGCCCCCGGTTTTCAGATGGAGAACGTCTTTGTCATGGCGGGCATTCCGGTTGTCATGCAGAGTATGTTGCAGGATCTGGAGAAAAGAATTTATGGTGGTGATGAGATGCTATCCAAGGCCATTCATGTTTTTGAGGGTGAGAGTTTTTTTGCCGGAATATTAGAGGAGGTGGAGGCAGAATTTCCCCATGTGTCTCTGGGCAGCTATCCTTTTTTCCGCAATAAAAGATACGGCGCCAGCTTTGTTCTCAGGTCACAGGTAGAGATCGACCTCGATCAAGCACTAGAGATGCTGAAGCTTAAAATAGGGATGCTGGACAGAAAATGTTTTGATGGGGAAGCAGAATTATAAAAAAAATTCAGCAAAACTGAAATTTCAGTATTTATTTTATGGGAAGAATATGTAATACCCCTATCACTCAAATACTTGAGGGGATTTAATGTGCGTCTGTGGTGAAATTGGTAAACACAACAGACTTAAAATCTGTCGGCCGCAAGGCCTTGCCGGTTCAAGTCCGGCCAGACGCACCACTCCTAACCTGAATAATAAAATAAACGCGCTATTAGGCCATGATCCAGATTATAGGATCAGGGTAACCAATTGCTCGCAATGGGTGTTTTATTGGGGTTAATCTGATTTGCGGCCATATTGATCATCAAGGCGGATGATGTCGTCTTCGCCAAGATAGCTGCCGCTTTGCACTTCGATCATTTCAAGGGGAATTTTTCCGGGATTCTCCAGAGCATGAACCGTTCCGATCGGGATGAAGGTAGATTCATTTTCATGTACCATGAAAGTCTCATCCCCTTTCGTGACCCGCGCGCTGCCCTTGACCACTATCCAGTGTTCAGCCCGGTGGTGGTGCATCTGCAGGGATAATTTAGCGCCGGGGTTTACGGTAATGCGTTTAACCTGATCGCGATCACCATATCCGATGCTGTCGAATTTACCCCAGGGCCGATAGACTTCACGGTGGATTGTTGCCTCTGAACGACCACGGCTTTTTAACAGCTCAACAATCTCTTTCACATCTTCGGATTTATCCTTATGGCACACCAGAAGGGCATCTTTGGTGTCAACAATGACAAGGTCTTTCAGGCCAATGGTCGTGACTAATTTATTTTCTGACAGGATATAGCTGTCGCTGGTGTCCAGAGTGATAATATCCCCGGTCAGGGTATTACCCCGATCATCCTTGTCGCAAATCGCCCAGAGTGAGGACCATGAGCCAATATCACTCCATCCGGCATCAAGCGGTACAACCCGCGCATCTGTGGTATGTTCCATGACCGCATAGTCGATGGATATGCTGGGGCATTTGGCGAAGGTTTCCGTATCCAGACGGGTGAAATCATAATCCGCCGCAGCCTTTTTAAAGGCGGCAGTGCTGTAGGCCAGAACTTCTGGTTGATATTTTTCCAGTTCCTCAAGGTAGCGGCTGGCCTGAAACATAAACATACCGCTGTTCCATAGATAATCACCGGTTTTCAGGAATTTTTCCGCAGTAGGCCCGTCTGGTTTCTCGACGAACTTCTCAACCTTAAAACCGCCATTAGTTTCTGTGCTGCCGCGTTTGATATAGCCATAGCCCGTATGGGGCTGATCAGGTACAATACCAAAGGTCACCAGCGCACCAGCCTGTGCCAGTAGGTCGGCCTTCCTGATCGCTTTATGAAACAGGTCGGTATGTCTGATAGTGTGATCCGCAGGCAGCACTAATAAAACGGGGTCATCACCTTTTTCCATAGCGGACAAGGCAGCAACAGCAATGGCTGGTGCGGTATTTCTACCCATAGGCTCCAGAATTATTGAGTGAGTATCACGCCCGATTTTACGCAGTTTCTCCGCTGCAAGAAAACGGTGTTCTGCATTGCAAATTACAATTGGGTCCTGATGTTCTATACCATCCAGACGGCGTAGAGTTTCCTGAAACATGGAAAAGTCGCTGTTCATAGCCAAAAACTGCTTTGGATGAGTGGATCGTGATAAAGGCCACAACCGTGACCCGGAACCACCAGAAAGTAATATAGGAATCATAGTTTTC
>DAOWHQ010000246.1:0-5148 GCA_030641355.1 Alphaproteobacteria bacterium | reverse complement strand
GTCGGTTTTCAATGCGTTTGATCCACCTCATAATTGCCGGAAAGCGGGTTAGGTCAAAATTTCCCATTTTAGCTTTATGAGTATAAGCAAAGAGCGCGATATCCGCGATGGTGTATGTACTTCCCACCATAAAGTCCTGATTTTGTAGTTGGTCTTCCATGATCGCAAGCGCTTTATAACCCTTGCTGAGCAATTTTGGTATTTCCCCCCTGCGTGAGCTATCCAAGGGTAGCATGGTCAGTATGTATTTGGCTACAGCCACATACGGCTCATGGCTGTATTGTTCAAAGAACAGCCATTTCATCACCTGTGCCTGTTTCCACTTATCTATTGGAAATAGGTCCGTATCCTGAGCAAAATAATATAGGATAGCATTGGATTCAGCGAGACGTTTGCCATCTTCAAATTCAATCACCGGAATTCGGCCATTAGAATTAATATTGTCTAGAAAGTCTTCAGTGCGCGTTGCCTCTCTGGTGACATCATACTCAACAGACGTATAGTCTATATCAAGCTGACTCAGCAGCAGACGTACCTTATAGGCATTGCCGGATTCGATATTGTCATGAAGGGTTAGCATTAGTATTACTCCTATAAATCAAGAACAGGTTGGCGCAGGTGGTGAATGATTTTCATCATCACTGTCGGCAGTGCAAGATCATCTATACGACTGAAAGGAAACCAGTCGCCTTCCTGAAGGTCTATCATTTCAAGAAGTTCTAGTCTTATCACTTTTAATTCAAGATGAAAATGGGTGAAGCTGTGCCGCACCATTCCGGGGGTTTCTTTCCAGTTGGCAATGATGGGGATTTGCGGCATGGGTACGGCGCTCCAGTCCGGTGTTTCTAACCAATCCGAGCTTGGAACCTCCATCATACCGCCAAGAAGGCCACGTTCTGGCCTTCGGCATAGCCATAGATGTCCATTATATTCTGCCCAGAAAGCATAGCCGCGCCTTGTTGGTTTGGCGGCTTTTGATTTGCGCTGTGGCAACTGGTTTGCAGTGTCCAGTGAATAGGCAAGGCAATTTTCCTCCCATGGACAACGGCCTGAACATTTTAATATCTTTGAGCCACAAATATCTGAGCCCAAGTCCATCACGGCCTGAGCATAGTCGCCCGCCCGGTGGGCAGGGGTCATTTTTGCGGCAAGCTCCTTTAATTCAGGCTTGGCTTCGGGCAGGGGGGTGGTCACATTGAACATACGGGCCATAACCCGTTCGATATTACCATCCAACACCGCCGCTTGCCGTCCGAAAGCGATGGCGGCAATTGCCGCAGCGCTATAGGGGCCAATACCGGGTAGCTTTATCAGTTCCTTTTCAGTATCAGGAAAAATGCCATTAAGTTCATTCTGGATATAGGTGGCACATTTGTGAAGGTTTCGGGCGCGGGCGTAATAACCAAGCCCCGCCCAAGCGGTTAATATCTGATCCAGTTCAGCATTTGCTAAGTCTTCCAAGCACGGCCATTTTGTCAGGAATTTCTCAAAATAGGGAATGACGGTTACAACAGTAGTCTGTTGCAGCATGATTTCACTAAGCCAGATGCGATAAGGGTCGGGTTTTTTTGTATCGCCCGGAGGTATTCGCCAAGGGAGTTCCCGTGCATTCTTATCATACCAGTCTAACAATGTGTCAGCCAGTTCAGCAGGGTCTTGTTGTCGCGATATATTAATAGTCATAGGCCTGTGAAATTACGAAAAGAACGCGACTATACATGACTAGTCAGATAAATCCTATACCTTTGATAAGCCGTAAAAGATGGGCATAAATGAACCAGCGCCCATAAAGATCGGAGCTTGTTAAAGTCTTTTTGATCGCAGGCCATGCAAAATTTTTAGATCAGTACTTCATTGCAATTGGGGCAGTTCTTGATTTTCAATTCAGGGAACCCCACGTCACCATCACTTTTGGATGTCGATAAATCACCCTCTAGAAATTCATCAGACATTTGTCTGTCCTCTTGTTTTTTATCAACTAGTCACAATTTTGTCATACTACTGTATATTCTGTACTAAATGGATATATTAGGGTCATGTCGCGAAAAAATACATATAATCTCAAGCCCGTAGCAGAAGCTGTAAAAAAGGCCAGTAACCGAGCTTTTCGGCGTTACGGCTTTTCTCAGCGCGAGATAATTTCGCGTTGGACGGATATTGTTGGGCCGGCATTGGCGGATTGCAGCCTACCAGAACGCCTGACATTTCCCCGTGATGAAAAATGTGGTGGCACGCTCTATATCAGGGTGCAGGGCAGTATGGCACCAGAGTTACAACATTTTGAGCCTATGGTGATCGAACGTATCAATTCTTACTATGGTTATTCAGCTGTGGAGAGGCTTTCTTATCGTCATGGCCCAGTGCCCATACGCACCCGCAAAACCAAGCATTCGGAACCTAATTTAACTGATTCTCAGGAAAAACTTTTGCAGGGCCAATTAGAAGGGGTCAGGAACCCCGAATTACACAAGGCTCTTTATCGTCTTGGTAGCGAGGTGCTGTCGGTTAAAAAGCCAGAGAAAACAAAGAACAGACTACAGTTTACCCGACGCGGCAAGGGTAGTAAAAATGCAGAATAAGATTCTTTACTTGATTTTACCCGCCGTTAATTTTTATACTTTCATACAACATATTGTGGATCAAAGATGACTAAACAACTATATAAACGAATATCACAGATTTTCGCTATTTTCTTGGCGAGCCTTTTTTCTTTTGTCGCTGGGGCTAATGCCGCAGAGCAGGATAGCGGTTTTTTAAATTATGACATGATTTTGGGTGATAAGAATGCTCCCATTGAAATTATTGAATATGCCTCCACGACCTGTCCCCATTGCGCATCATTTCATAAAGATATTCTACCAGAATTGAAAAAGAAATATGTGGATACAGGCAAAGTGAAAATTGTGTTCCGTAACTTTGTTTTTGCCAACAATCCTTTTGATGTTTTTGCGGCGATGACAAACCGTTGCGTTACGGAAAAGAAATTCTTTCCACTTCTTGGACTTTATTTTAAACGTCAGCAAGCGTGGGTGAAATATAAAGAGTTTAGTGAACTTAAACCCTATGGCAAATTTGCCTCGCTTGGTTTTGCCAAGGGGGAGGCCATTAAGATTGCTAAAATCGCTGGCATGAAGGAATCTGATGCCTATAAATGCCTGGCCCGGACGGATGTTTTGAAATATCTGATGGATACCAATAAGCACGCTATTGAAAAATACGAAGTTAACTCTACGCCTACCATCATAGTGAATGGCAAAAAACTTGATAATTATCAATTTGACACTATTGAAAAGGCTATTCTGGCGGGGAGCAAATAATGACTAGGAAAAACGTACTCCTTGTCATTGTTATCGCTGTTATCGGCGGTGGTTTCTACATGGCCGGCATTACGCAGAAGGCACCTGTTCAGGTTAAAGAAGATACGGTTCAGGTTCAAAGTAACGATGCCGACCTAGTGGATTTTTTGAATTATGACATCATCATCGGTGATGAGGATGCGCCCATTGAAATAATTGAATATGCGGCTATTACTTGCCCGCATTGTGCGCATTTTCACGCGGATGTTCATCCTGTATTGAAGGAGAAATACCTTGATACCGGAAAAGCAAAACTGGTTTATCGTAATTTTGTTTTTGATAATCCCTTTGATGTATATGCCGCCAGTATAACCCGTTGCGTATCAGAAGAAAATTTTCTGCCTACTTTGGAAGTTTATTTCGAGAACCAACCGGATTGGAACAGGCTGGCCGAACTGAAACTTATATATGACAGGGACGGGAGAGAGGCTGCTATTAATTTTGCTAAAGCAGAGGTGACCAGAGTTGCGGCTTCAGCAGGCATCAGCCCTGATGATGCTAAGAAATGTTTGGATAATAAAGAAGTCGTAAATTACCTGTTGAAAGTCAGGGGAAAAGCTGTTGAAAAATATCAGGTGAATAGCACGCCTACCGTGATTGTTGATGGCAAGATGCTGGATCGTAATGATATTGCCTCAATTGAAAAGGCTATTGAGGCTGTGGGCAAATAAGTTAACGGAAAAGAGGGAATATTGGATTTTACACGACTTCGGTTATCAGGTTTCAAGTCCTTTGTGGACCCAACCGAACTGGTCATAGATAATGGCCTGACCGGCGTGGTCGGGCCCAATGGCTGTGGTAAGTCCAACCTTTTGGAAGCCCTGCGGTGGGTGATGGGTGAAAATTCCGCAAAAAGTATGCGCGGGTCTGGCATGGATGATGTAATTTTTGCCGGAACCACGACGCGGCCTGCCCGCAACCTTGCCGAAGTGACACTTTCCATAATCAATGATGACCGTTCCGCCCCGACCATATTCAATGATGAAATACAGATGGAAATTTCCCGACGCATAGAGCGGGAATGTGGTTCGGCCTATATGCTGAACAGCAAGGATGTCAGGGGAAAAGATATTAAGTTGCTTTTTGCTGATGCTTCTACGGGCGCCCATTCACCCTCAATGGTAAGTCAGGGCCGGATCGGAAGTCTGGTTAACGCCAAGCCAAGGGAAAGGCGCAAAGTGCTTGAGGAGGCCGCCGGTATCAGCGGGCTTCACTCCCGCCGTAAAGAGGCCGAAAGCAAGCTTCGGTCAGCCGAACATAATCTTGAGCGGCTTGCTGATATTGAAGTTCAGTTGAATGATCAAATCCGTGGCCTTCAGAAACAGGCCCGTCAGGCAAAGCGCTATAAGAAAATCAGTGGGGAAATCCGCACCCTTCAGGCCCTGATCAATTATATGGAATGGTTGGCCATACAGGATCATAAACAGCTCTCGGACAAGGAATTGCGTGCCGTGGTGGTACAGGTTGCCGCCATCACTACAGAACTTAGCAAGCTGAACAGGGAACAGGCGATTCATGCGGCAAAATTACCCACCCTGCGCCAGACAGAAGCTGAATTAGCCGCCAAACTACACCATATCACAGTAACACGGGACGGTCTTGACGGTGAAGAGACTAGGCTGACAGAGACCCAGACCAAGCTTAACGAACTTCTGAGGCAGATTGATCAGGATGAGATTCGGGAACGGGATGTAATTAAGGATACCGCCTCTATTCTGCAAAGATTGCTGGCGGAGAAACAGGAATTACTGGGCCAGATCGAAAATCAAACCGATAATGTGGATGAATTATC
>DAOWHQ010000156.1:0-27514 GCA_030641355.1 Alphaproteobacteria bacterium | reverse complement strand
GGGATTTGCTTACCATTGGAAATAAATCATGCTAATCTTTCAAAGATTCGCGCCCACAAGAGGAAAAATAACCATATGGCTTCGAAAATAACATTAGTGGATGATGATCAGAATATCCTCACATCGGTCAGTATGGCACTTGAATCAGAAGGTTTTGAGGTGACCACATATCATGATGGTACGACTGCACTGGAAGGTTTTACCACTAATGAGCCTGATCTTGCGGTATTGGACATTAAAATGCCGCGCATGGATGGCATGGAATTGTTGCGCAGGCTGCGGGCTGACTATGATTTTCCGGTTATTTTCCTGACCTCCAAGGATGATGAAATTGATGAAATGTTGGGCCTTAAAATGGGAGCGGATGATTATATCACCAAACCCTTTTCCCAACGGCTTCTGATTGAACGCATCAAAACCATTCTGCGCCGGGTTGCAATGGTGCGGAAAATGGGGCAAAAACTGGGATCTGGAGCCGAAGATGAAGATGGAGTGCTCATTCGCGGGCGGCTGAAGCTTGACCCCGTGCGCCATATCTGTGAATGGGATGGCAAGGATGTGAGGTTGACGGTGACGGAATTCTTGATTCTGGAAGCGCTGGGCCACCGTCCCGGCCACGTGAAAAGCCGGGATCAGTTGATGGATATTGCCTATAATAATGATGTTTATGTGGATGACAGAACCATCGACAGCCACATCAAACGGCTGCGCAAGAAGTTCCGCAATGTTGATCCAGAGTTTGATGGCATAGAAACCCTGTATGGTGTCGGATATCGGTATAGTGAAAGCTGAAAACCATTCGGATGGAGATGAAGTTGAGGGGCTGAAGCTGCTACGGCCAAAGCGGAAAGTATCGCCGCTTACCTTTCGGATTCTGGCGGTTAATTTAATAGCCCTCGGTTTTCTTGCCGTCGGTATTCTCTACATAGACCAATATCAGGAAACCATGATTCAATCGCGCATTGATGCGCTGATCAAGGATGGGGAGGTGATGGCCGGTGCGCTGGGCGAAGCGGCAACCGCAACCACAGACAAGAGCGAACTGCAGATCAAGCCTGCGGAACAGATCATTATCCGGGTGGTCGGCGTGACCAATAACCGCACCCGCCTGTTTGGGTTGGATGGTAATTTATGGCTGGATAGCCGTGATCTTGCGGTTGATCAATCGGTGATCATCAATGAATTGCCCTTTCAGGGGGGATGGCGGGCTTTTCTGGGCAGAATGGCGACCCGTATGACAGCTGCGTTGGACAGTCTGCATCGGCGGGCTAATCTGGAGCTTTATCACGAGGTCAAGAATCAAATAGCAGCCCATTACCCGGAAGTGTCCCGTGCGTTGGAAGGCGATATCGGATATAGGATCAGACTGCTGTCTGATGGTTCGGAAATTATAACCGTCGCCGTTCCGGTTCAGCGGTTCCGCCGGGTGCTGGGGGCATTGCTGTTGTCTACGGATACCCGTGATATTCGCGACGCCGTGCAAAAGACCCGAATGACCTTTCTCAAGTTCCTGGGAGTTGTTTTTCTGCTGACCATGCTGCTGTCGTTATTCCTCGCCAGAACTATCGTTCTACCCATCCTGCGTTTAGCGCGGTCGGCTGACCGGATCAGCGCCGGAACCCATACAGGGGCCGATATTCCCGATTATTCCTCGCGCAATGATGAGGTGGGTGACCTGTCCCGGTCCCTGAAGGATATGACCATGACGTTGGCCCGGCAGATTGACGCGGTGGCCGCCTTTGCCGCCGATGTGTCCCATGAACTGAAAAATCCTCTGACATCACTGCGCAGTGCAGTGGAGACGCTATCCCTTGCTAAAACCAATGATGCCAAGGCAAAATTACTGGGTATCATCAAGGATGACGTGGGGCGGTTGGATCGGCTGATCACGGATATATCCAATATGTCGCGGCTGGACGCGGAAATGTCCCGCAGCAAGATGACCGAAGTCAACCTGAAAAGTATGTTGGAAACATTGGTTAATCTTTATGACCCGTCCCAAAGCGCGGATAAGCCGACCCTGCATTTAGAAATTATCGGCCAGAAGAACAGAAAAAAATTAGACAAGGGCTTTTATGTGCGCGGTCTGGAGGGTCAGCTTGGGCAGCTGTTCCGTAATTTAATAGACAATGCCATATCTTTTTCAAAATCCGGCGGCGATATCTGGGTCCGGTTGCGCAAGACCAAAGACATGGTGCAGGTGGTGATAGAGGATGAGGGACAGGGTATTCCCGAAGACAAGCTGGAAGATATTTTCGATCGATTTTATACGGAACGCCCCAGAACAGAGGCCTTTGGCAAACATTCGGGGCTGGGGCTTAGCATCTGCAAGCAGATAGTGGAAGCCCACGGCGGCGCGATTATTGCCGAAAACCGCCATGCCAAGAATCGGGGGGTGGTTAAAGGGGCGCGGTTCATTGTTCAGCTACGCCATATGAAGGGCAAAACGGAGGTTTCCCAATGACACTCACACACGCCACTGGTATTTTATTTGAGGGCAAGGGGGTTTTGATCATGGGGCCATCGGGATCTGGCAAGTCCGATCTTGCGCTGAGGTTGATGGCGCAGGGGGCGGAATTGATCGGTGATGATTATGTGGAGGTCTCACGTCAGAAGGATGGGCGCCTGATTATGACGGTTCCGGCAACGATTGCTGGTAAGATGGAGGTGCGTAATGTGGGGATACTGGAGGTTGCTTTCCGGCCTACGGCGGAAATTGATCTGGCTCTGTGTCTTGTGACAGAGGATGAAGCCTATCAGCTTGAACGCCTGCCCGAACAGAAATTCATAACATTGGAAGGCGGCGATATTCCGTGTCTTGATTTTTATGGCCTAGAGGGTTCTGCACCGGAAAAACTTTGGGCGGCCTTGAAAATTTTAACTTAGAAATATTGACTCCTGTGGCTTACTGGACTTTACTTTGACCGGGGGAGATTAAAGGACGTGGAAATAGGTAATATGGGAAAAAACAAACCGTTGAAACTATACCTGATAACCGGGCTTTCCGGGGCGGGTAAATCTTCGGCATTGAAGGTTCTTGAAGATCTGAATTATGAGGCCATTGATAATCTGCCGGTAACGCTCCTGCCTAATGTGGTGGATATGGTGCTGTCAGATGATGAAACGGGCGAGCATCCGGCTTTGGCCATTGGAGTTGATGCCCGCACCCGGCATTTTCAACCGGAGAGGATACTCGAAAGTCTGGCGGGGCTGAGGTCACGGGACGATATTGTTTTAAAAATTCTCTATTTCGACAGTAGTAATGAAGTTCTGGCTAAGCGCTTCACCGAAACCCGACGCAAGCATCCTTTGGCCGGGGGACGGCAGGTCATGGATGGTATTAGCCGGGAGCGCAAGATGATGGAGGTTATCCGCGGCGAAGCGGATTTTATTTTTGATACATCGGATCTTGGCTCTCAGGAATTGCGCCAGATACTCAGACAGCAGTTTGAACGCCAGCATGGCGGTGATTTGAGCATAATGATATCCTCATTTGCCTATCCAAAGGGTCTGCCGCGTGATGCGGATCTGGTGTTTGATGTGCGTTTTCTACGCAACCCTCATTATGTGGCTACCCTGCGGCCCCTGACCGGGCAGGATAAGGAAATACAGGATTATGTGGAGCAGGATGGGCGGTATAGCGAATTTTGTGATAAAATAAGTGACTTGATCTTTTTCTCTTTGCCTGAGTATAAGAAAGAAGGGAAGTCTTATTTAAAGATTGCCTTTGGCTGCACCGGGGGGCGGCATCGGTCGGTTTGTATAGCTGAACGGATGGCAATGCTGTTAAATAAACAAGGGTTTAAAGCAAACCTGTATCACAGGGAACTGAAGCAGGAAAAGCTTAAACCCTGATGGAATAGAATGGATAGTGTATGATTGGCATGGTAGTTGTAACCCACGGGCGTCTGGCGGAAGAATTTATTTCCGCGATGGAACATGTGGTTGGCCCCCAGAAAGCCGTCCGGGCCATATGTATTGGGCCTGATGATGATATGGAACAGCGGCGGCAGGATATTATGAATGCGGTCAAAGATGTGGATCAGGGCGATGGTGTGATTCTGCTGACCGATATGTTTGGAGGAACACCCTCCAATCTTGCCATATCCATTATGGAAAATGCCAAAGTAGAGGTGATTGCTGGTATCAACCTGCCCATGCTGATCAAGCTGGCCAGTGTGCGTATGGTCTGTAGCATGGAAGAGGCCATTAATGCAGCGCAGGATTCGGGCCGAAAATATATCAACATCGCTTCTCAGGTATTATCAGGGGATAACAGGTGAGTGAAAACGCTATTGCTCAGTTGGTGGACATTCGAAATATTACAATTCAGAATAAACGCGGTCTTCATGCCCGTGCCTCGGCAAAATTTGTCGGCGTGGCCGGGGAATTTGATGTGGAAATTCTGGTCTCCAAAGATGGCACCGAAGTTGTCGGAACCTCCATCATGGGATTGATGATGCTAGCCGCCGCGAAGGGCGATCAGGTGACCCTGAAGGGGGCCGGTGCTGCGGGTAAGCAGGCACTGGATGCGCTGGAAGAATTGATAAAAAATAAATTTGGCGAAGATTAGTAATTTTTTAAGCATTATCCCGTATATTATATAACAATATAAACATTTCTTTATGCTTGTGATGGGAATAATCTGCTGTTATAAGCTTGGCTATATCATATTTTACAGGAAGAAACATATCTCATGAGCGACTTTGCCGATTATAAAATTGCCGATATTTCACTTGCCGAATGGGGCCGCAAGGAAGTTAATATTGCCGAAACCGAAATGCCGGGCCTTATGGCGTTGCGCGAAGAATTTGGCGCAGCTCAACCATTGAAGGGTGCGCGTATTGCCGGTTGTCTGCATATGACCATTCAGACGGCGGTATTGATGGAAACTCTGACGGCTCTTGGCGCGGAAATCCGCTGGTCGAGTTGTAATATTTTTTCAACTCAGGATCAGGCGGCGGCGGCCATGGCGGCGGCGGGTATTCCGACCTTTGCCTGGAAGGGTCTGACCGAAGAAGAATTCCTCTGGTGTATCCGGGAGACTATTGTTGGGCCGGATGGCTGGCGTCCAAATATAATTCTGGATGATGGTGGCGATCTTACCGCGATGATATATGAAGATTTCCCGGAATTGCTCGAAGATATTCGCGGCATTTCCGAAGAAACCACAACCGGTGTTCTGCGTCTGTATCAGATGGAACAGGCGGGTACTCTGACGGTTCCGGCCATTAATGTGAATGACAGTGTCACCAAATCTAAATTCGATAATCTTTACGGTTGTCGCGAAAGTCTGGTGGACGGCATTAAGCGGGCTACGGATGTGATGATCGCAGGCAAGATCTGTGTTGTCGGCGGCTTTGGTGATGTGGGCAAGGGCTCTGCGGCCAGTCTGCGCAATCAGGGCGCGCGGGTATTGATTACCGAGATTGATCCCATCTGTGCGTTGCAGGCAGCCATGGAAGGCTATGAAGTTGTCACCATGGATGATGCCGCCAAACTCGGCGATATCTTTGTGACCTGTACTGGCAACAAGGACATCATCACTATTGATCATATGCGTGATATGAAAGACCGGGCCATTGTCTGTAACATCGGACATTTCGATTCAGAAATTCAGATTGCCGCGCTGGAAAATTATGAATGGCAGGAAGTTAAGCCACAGGTTGATGAGGTTATCTTCCCCGATGGCAAACGCCTGATCGTTCTGGCCAAGGGTCGTCTGGTTAATCTGGGCTGTGCCACGGGTCACCCCAGTTTCGTCATGAGTGCTTCTTTCACCAATCAGGTTATGGCACAGATGGAATTATGGAACAATTCGGCAAACTACGAAAATAAGGTTTATGTGCTACCAAAGCATCTGGATGAAAAAGTGGCATCACTTCATCTTGATAAACTCGGTGTTAAATTGACCAAGCTTTCTAAGGAGCAGGCCGACTATATCAACATCAGTGTCGATGGCCCGTTCAAGCCGGAACATTACCGCTACTAAATTTATTTGAATTTATCTTAATATCAGGGTCTGGACTTAACCAAGTTCGGACCCTGATTGATTCTGGCTAATAACAGGTTTCCCTTTTCACATTGATCGTTTATGATCACGGCTTCAAAGTATGTGGAAGGGTTTATGGTCATCTGGCCGTTAAAATTGATAAGAAAAATATTAGCTCCCTTAATTGGTGCCGTGGCGATATTATATAGCGGTGCCATGCCTTCTGTCGCGGCTCCACTTATCCGCAATAATCCTGACAATGATTACATTTTGTATTTTTTGTTATTTATCGCTCTGGCCTTTTGCATGATTTTCTGGGTGGTCTGGGAACGCAAAAAGGTAAAAGACAAATTAGTTGAGGTCGAAAAGGCCCTTTATATACAATCCATTCTGCTTAAATCCCGTAATGGCGCCTCACTGGTATGGGACGAGAACGGGCAGATAACATCGTTTGATGCGGTTAAGAAATGGTTTGGTATAGTCGGGAGTGTTGAGGGGCTGGAATGTCTATTACAGACGGACATGGCCTTCACCGACGATCAATATAAAACCGTAACAGAGAATATTGAGAGACTGCTGGTTAATGGTGAAAGTTTTCGCAAGTTGCTCTTTCTGGAATCTTCAAAAAGAAATATTGTCATCAAGGGTGAGCCACTGTGCGATAATAATAAATCCATTGGTTCTATTCTCTGGTTTCGGGACGCCACGGTAGAGGAAAATATGGCCGTCTTCCGGGACAAGGGTGCGCGCAATGTCAGCCACCGGCTTAAGTTTTTTGAAAACACCAGCAATCTGGTCCGCTTTCCCGTATGGATACGGGACGATGCCCTGAAACTTATCTGGGTCAATAAAGCCTATGTGGATGCCGTGGACGGAGAGACGGCGGAGCAGGTCATTTCACAAGGACTTGAACTGGTCACCAGTTCCATCGGTAAAGCCGCACAGGATATTGCCGCCGCTTCCCGAGATATTAATGAGGCCTATAGAGAAAAACATTTTGTTGTTATCCGCGGCGAGCGGCGGGCCGTTGAGATTTATAATACCCCTCTACCAATTGACCGTGACCGTGTAGGGTGCATGGGTTATGCTCAGGATATCACCGAACTTGAGACGGCCCGCGGCGAACTTATCCATCATACGGAATCTCATTCCGAAACGCTCAATAAACTCTCGACCGCTGTTGCTATTTTCACGTCCGGCAAACGGCTTGAATATTATAACAGCGCCTTCAGCCGTTTGTGGCATCTGCCTGAAGGACTCTTGTTCAGCCACCCCCATCATGGCGAGGTGCTCGAAGCCATGCGCGAAGCCCGCAGGCTACCGGAACAGGCCAATTTTCCCGAATGGAAGGCCGGTCAGCTCGAAGCCTATACTCAGCTAATGGAACCCAAAGAGGAAATGTGGCATCTGCCGGATAATAGCTCTTTACGTGTGGTTACCCAGCCTCACCCTCTGGGGGGATTGCTGGTGTTTTATGAGGATGTCACCGACCATTTTGCCTTGGAACGGGATTATAACACCCTGTTTGCGGTTCAACGGGAAACCCTGAATAACCTGCATGAAGGTATCGCGGTTTTTGGTATTGACGGCTGTCTTCAATTATATAATGAGGCCTTTGCCGGTATCTGGAAACTGGATACCGCCATGCTGGATACGAATCCCCATACCATGGATGTGATTGATGCTTTTGCCAATAATTACGGCGGCAGTAATCAGGTGTTAGAACTGAAAAATCTGATTGTCGGCGGCGAAGTAAAGAAGGAATTATCTTCCGGGCAGCTTAAAAGGCGCGATGGCAGTGTGATCAATTATTCAGCGGTTCCCCTACCCGACGGCGCCACGCTGATCACCTTCATAGATGTATCTGACAGCTTTGCTATTGAGCGGGTGTTGCGTCAACGCAATCAGGCATTGGAAGAAGCAGATAAAATCAAGACCGACTTTCTCGCCCATATGTCCTACGAATTACGTACCCCGTTAAACAGCATTATTGGCTTTTCCGAATTGCTGGAGAAGGAATATCAGGGGCCGTTGAATGATATTCAGCATGATTATATGCACAGTATCCTATCGGCTTCCGGTCAGCTGCTGGAATTGTTCAACGATATTCTTGATTTATCCGTTATTGAGGCGGGCGGGCTTACCCTTGATGTGGACGAATTTGAGTTGCCGGAAGTATTGGCGCAGGCCATTGAACAGCTACAGGAGCGGATCAAGGTTAAAGAACTTGAAATGGTTCTGGATTGTCCCAAAGAGCTAAAATTGGTTTGGGGCGATGCCAAGCGCATACAGCATATCATCTATAATCTGTTAAGCAATGCGGTAAAATTCACTCCGCCCCACGGCACGATAACATTGACTGTTTCTCAGGATATCCTGAGCTATATAATTATTGTTCAGGATAGCGGTATAGGGATCAAGTCCGGCGAAGTTGACCGGATTTTTGAAAAATTCTTTACCGGCAGTAATGCCCGGACCGAACAAGGGGCTGGACTTGGCCTTTCCCTTGTTGAGAGTTTTGTTGAGCTTCATGGCGGCAAAATAGACGTTAAATCGACCCTGAATGTGGGAACCAGCGTCAGTATAATTCTGCCAATACAGATCGGCGTTACGGGCCAGGCCAGCGTGGCCGGGGAGTAGTGGTGTCGGAATTATTAGCAGAGATTACCCTGTCTGATGTGAGCGCCACAAAAGAGTTTTCCGCCCGTTTTGCCCCCCTGCTGAGCCGCGGTGATGTGGTGGCTTTTGATGGCTCTCTTGGGGCGGGAAAGACCGAGTTATGCAGGGCTATCATCCATGCGCTTGGGCTTTCGGATGACGTACCAAGCCCCACATTTACGATGGTACAAACCTATGAGCCAGCCCCGGATGATCAGGTTACGCCAACTATCTGGCATATGGATATGTATCGGCTGGAAAGCCCGCAGGACTCCCTTGAACTTGGCATTGAAGAAGCATTTGAAGATGCCGTGAGCCTGATCGAATGGCCGGCAAAGCTGGGGCCATATCTGCCTGCGGGATTTCTTACGCTCAGACTGGAAATAGCGGCAGATGGCAAGACACGAAATCTGACAATTATCGGGGATACTGTATGGAAGGCCAGACTGGGGAAAATTATAACCTGATGTCGGACCGTCTGAATCTAAGCATTGAATTTCTAGAACGTCACGGTTGGGGGGGTGCTGCGCGCCGACCTCTGGCCGATGATGCTTCATTCCGGCGATATGAACGGCTGACCCGTGGAGATGCGCGGGCAGTATTGATGGACGCGCCGCCATTGTTTGAGGACGTCCGCCCTTTTATCACCATAGCCCGTTACCTGTTGGATAACGGACTGGCGGCCCCGAAGGTGATGGCTAGTGATGTTGATAACGGATTTCTATTGCTGGAAGATATGGGGGACGCGCTTTTTGCGCGCGTGATCGCGGATGATGCCGCACAGGAGAAGTCGCTATATCAGCTCGCCACCCAAGGTCTTATCCATTTGCATAAGGCCAGCCCACCCGAAGATATTCCTCATTTTGATATGCGCATATTACTTGAGGAGCTTGCTTTTTTTGTGGATTGGTATGTTCCGGCATTGAACGGAAAACCAGTGCCGGACAAAAACAGAGAAGAGTTTTTGAGTTTGTGGCAGGATATTTTAGTGCCGGTCACGAAGACCCTCACCTGCCTGACCCTACATGATTATCATGCCGAAAATTTGATGCTAAAAGAGGGGCAGAGCGGCTTGGCAAGGCTGGGACTTCTGGACTTTCAGGATGCGCTTGTCGGGCATCCGGCCTATGATCTTGTCTCTTTGCTTCAGGATGCGCGGCGGGATGTATCATCTGCTCTGGAACAGGAAATGTTGACCCTCTATCAGGATGAAACAGGGGTGGAAAATTTCCCCCGCGATTATGCTATCCTTGGGGCGCAGAGAAATACCAAAATCATCGGCATTTTTACCCGACTGTGTTTGCGGGATGGCAAAGCCAACTATCTTGATAAAATTCCCCGGGTGTGGGCCTTGTTAGAACGAGGTTTGCGCCATCCGGCCTTAAGCCCCATAAAACAGTGGATGGATGAGCATATCCCACCGGACATACGCGCACAGAATTTCTCGCCGAAAAACTTCATGCCGCAAAAAACCATGATCCTTGCTGCGGGGATGGGAAAACGGATGCGACCCTTGTCTGATAATTGCCCTAAGCCACTGATCACGGTCGCGGGCAAGGAATTGCTGACTTATACGCTGGAGGGGCTTTGCGCGGCGGGGGTGCGGGATGTGGTCATTAATACTCATTATCTGGCAGACCAGATGGAATATTTCATACAGCATTATTATGATCACCGCCTGACTTTTACCCTGTTTCATGAGCGCGAACGGCTTCTTGATAGTGGCGGTGGTGTGAAAAATGCTTTGGGTGCCTTAGGCGAGGCGCCTTTTCTGGTTCTGAACAGCGATATGATCTGGCAGGATGGCGCACGGCAGATGCTCCATCGGCTGCAATCCTTCTGGCACGCAAAGGATATGGATATACTGATGTTGCTTGTCCCCCGTGACAAGGTATCTGGATGCGAAGTTACCGGAGATTTTAACCGGGATAATGACGGACGGTTGAGCGCTCGTGGGCAGGATACGTTGGCGGATTATGTATATGGCGGCATTATGATTATGAAGCCACATTGTTTTGAAGAAGCACCCACAGACCCTTTTTCCCTGCGTCAGCTATTCCACAATACTGAGAAACAGGGTAGATTATTTGGTGTCATTCATGACGGAGAATGGTACCATGTAGGTACGCCTGAAGAACGGGATAAGCTGGGGGAACTACTGACCAGATGCCAAGACGATTAAAAAAAACGCCGGAACTTTATACACTTCCGTCCCATAGATCATTTGTCGACGGGTTGGTTAATGGTATCCGTGGGCGCTATGGTGATGACCCGCTGAGCTTAAGCGATGTGTTGATTCTCCTGCCCAACCGGCGGGCGGTGCGTTCGCTGCGGGATGCGTTCCTGAGGGCCGCAGATGGCAAGTCTTTAATGTTGCCGCGCATGGAGCCAATCGGTGATGTGGATGAGGATGACCTGTTCCTCGCCGGCAGTCTGCCCCAAGCCACTTGGGAGGTTGATCTGGCCCCGCCCATCCCGTCCCATATGCGGCAGATGCTGTTGATGAATATCATTTCCCGCTGGTATGCTACCCGTCGGGAAGACCCGCCAGAACCCGCCCAATGTGCCATATTGGCTCAGGCACTCGCCCAGTTTCTGGATCATGTTCAGACAGAGCAGCTAACCTTTGAAGATTTGAAAAAGCTGGTCCCGGTGGAATATGCATCCCACTGGCAGCAGACATTGGATTTCCTTAAAATACTGACTGAGGACTGGCCGAAAATTCTGGCGACTACCGGATATTCTGACGTGGCTGCGCGGCGCAATATCCTGCTTTCAGGCTTGCGGGATAAGTGGCTTGAAAACCCGCCTGAGCATCCGGTCATTGCCGCCGGCTCAACCGGCTCAATTCCGGCGACAGCAAATCTGCTCAGCGTAATTTCCCGCCTGCCGAAGGGTATGGTATTGCTGCCCGGGCTAGACCGTACTATGGATGAGGCAAGCTGGGAATGTCTGGATGATACCCACCCGCAGGCCACCATGAAAAATCTGCTGTCCGCCATTGGGGTTGAGCGTAACGAAGTGGAAGACTGGCTGGTGAAAGAGACGGAGGTGTCTGCGCGAAGTCATCTCCTGCAGGAAGTGATGCGTCCGGCAGAGACCACCGACTGCTGGAGCGGCCTTGATCTTGAGCTTGAGCAGGCCCGCCGTGCCTTTATCAGGATCGATGCCCCCGGCCCCCGGGAAGAAGCCGGAATAATAGCGCTCATGCTGCGGGAGGCATTGGAAACAGAAGGCAAAACCGCTGCCCTGATTACACCGGACCGAAAGCTGGCCCGTTGGGTGGCGGGGGATATGAAACGCTGGGGTCTGATGATTGATGACAGCGCAGGAATCCCGCTGTCCAACACGCCGCCTGGTATATTCCTGAGACTAACCGCCCAGATGGTGGCCGAGGGGCTGGCCCCGGTGGCCCTGTTATCAGTATTGAAACATCCCCTTGCCGCCGGCGGACAGAAGACGGGCAGTTTTCGCCGAATGGCACGGCTTCTGGAAGAAAAAATCCTGCGCGGTCCGCGCCCCGGTGTGGGGTGCCAAGGCATGGCCCAAGCAATAGTGTTAGCTGATACAGAAGATGATCTGAATGACTGGTGGCAGGGGGTTAGTGATATTCTCTTGCCCTTTGAAGTGATTATGAAACAGCCTTCGACCTCTTTCGAGAATTTGCTGAGCAGCCATATACAGATGGTGGAAAAATTATGTGCCTCTGATGATCGGACCGGGGCAGAGCGCCTCTGGCGGGGTGATGCGGGCGAGGGCGCGGCTAAATTGATAGAGGGTTTGCAACAGGCTTCCTCTTATTTGCCTGATCTTAGAGCCGAGAATTACCCGGCTCTGCTGGAAGTCTTCATGGGCGGCGTTACCGTTCGCCCTAAATATGGCCTGCATCCCCGGCTCAAAATATTATCGCCACTGGAAGCCCGCCTTCAGCAAGCCGACCTCGTGATACTGGGTGGGTTGAATGAGGGAAGCTGGCCGCCGGAGCCCGCGCCCGACCCGTGGATGAGCCGCCCTATGCGTCAGGACTTCGGCCTGCCCTCACTGGAGCGGAAAATCGGCCTTAGCGCCCATGATTTTATTCAGGCCGCTTCTTCCGCAGAAGTGGTTATGACCCGGTCAGAGAAAGTCGACGGAACCCCAACGGTAAAATCCCGTTGGTTAAGCCGCATGGATGCCATCGCACCGGAAATATCCGATGAGGCGAAAAAGACATTATGGCTGGAACGATTCCGCGCTCTTGATTTGCCTGCCGAAAAACAGGTTATCCTGCCGCCGCGACCAACCCCGCCTGTGGCGGCCCGTCCGCGCAAATTATCGGTAACCCGGATTCAGAAATGGATGCAGGATCCCTATAGTATTTATGCGGCGAAAATACTGAAACTCAATGCACTCGACCCGCTGGATGCCGATCCGGGGGCGGCGGATAAAGGCACGATCATTCATGAAGCGCTGGAAGATTTTATGGGCAAATATCCGGTTCACCTGCCGCCGGACGCGGTGGATGAGCTGGTCGCTATCGGCAAGATTAAATTTGAGGCTTATCTGGACCGGCCAACGGTGCGGGCCTTTTGGTGGCCGCGCTTCATTCATGTGGCCAAGTGGTTTGTGGCAGAAGAAAATAAGCGGCGCAAGACCTCAAAAACAGCGGCGACAGAAGTTACGGCAAAACAGGTTTTTGACCTGCCCGGTGGGGAATTTATCCTGACCGCCAAGGCCGACCGTATTGATCAATTGGGTGACGGCAGCTATAGCATCATCGATTATAAAACCGGAAAAAGTGCCTCGGCCCGCGCACTATACGCCGGATATGCGCCGCAACTTCCGCTGGAAGGTCTGATGGCTAGAAGTGGTAATTTTGATGGCCTTGCAGCTGGTCTGGTTAGTGATTTGTCCTATTGGCAGCTTAAAGGCGGTGAAGATGTGGCGAAGATCACCTCGTTCAACCTTTCATCCCGTGCCAAGATGGATGTGGAACAGGTGATTACATCGTCCTATGACGGTCTTGTGCGGCTTGTGACCACCTTTGATTTGGTAGATACGCCCTATCTGAATAATCCACGACCCGATAATATGGGCTACGGTGAATATGATCATCTGGCCCGCACCAAAGAATGGCAGGGCAATGTGACCAAACCGGAGGAGGCGGAATGACGTCACCAACACCTGAGCAGGCCCGTGCTTCTGATCCGAGCGCATCCGTATGGGTGGCAGCATCTGCGGGTACGGGCAAAACATTTGTACTCACCAACAGGGTCTTGAGGATTTTGCTGTCTGGTACCCGACCGGAGAAAATATTATGTCTGACCTTTACTAAGGCCGCAGCGGCAGAGATGGCCAACCGGCTTAATAAACGGTTGGGAAAATGGGTGGTTAGTAAGCCGGAATGGCTATGTAAAGAAATTCAAAACTTAACGGGCGAAGCCCCCACAGAGGCGCAACAGGACTATGCCCGCAAACTTTTTGCCCGCGTGCTGGAGGTTCCCGGCGGCCTGAAAATCCTGACCATACATTCATTTTGTCAATCGCTCCTTGGGCGCTTTCCGCTGGAAGCCGGAATTGCCCCCCATTTTCAGGTTATGGACGAGCGCACGACCTTTGAGCATCTCAGCCGCGCCAGAGACAGCATATTGGCTGAGGCGCAGGCAGAGATTAACCAGCCTCTTGCAGATGCAATGGCTCATATTTCCCATAAGGCGACGGAAAATACATTTGCCGAACTGATAAAGGAACTGATTGGTCAAAGAAGCGGGCTGGAGCGTATGCTGGGCAGGTTTCGGATGTTTGAAGATGCGCTGACGGCCTTGGGGAAGATGCTTAATCTTAAGTCT
Organism: Alphaproteobacteria bacterium; assembly: GCA_030641355.1. Lineage (GTDB taxonomy): Bacteria > Pseudomonadota > Alphaproteobacteria > Sphingomonadales > Emcibacteraceae > Paremcibacter. The sequence continues at coordinate 13,036 of DAOWHQ010000156.1, read as the reverse complement.
ACGGAAACACAGGAAGGGATTATTGAAGCTGCCTGTAGCGAGAATTCGTTCAATGGTACAGTCCTGCGGCGGGCGGTGGAAAGTCTGTTGAGCGGAAGTGCCAAAAATCAAGAAAACGGTGCAAAGATGGCAAGCTGGTACGCCGCACCCGAAGATCGATCCCGTAATTTTGATGACTATAAACTGGCCTTTCTGACAAAAAGCGGCGGTATCCGTAAAGCACTTATGCCCAAAAAAATGGCGGCGGACTGTCCGGCAGAATTTGAGGCCATGACACATGAGGCCGCGCGGTTGCTTGTCATTGAAGAAAAACTGAAGCTTCTGATCCTGCTGAAAAACAGCGCGGCTTTATTGACCATAGGTTCAGCCATGCTTGAGGCGTTTCGGGACAGCAAAAAACGTCATGCGGTGATGGATTATGATGACCTGATCCTGAAAGTGACGGGACTGATCGGCCAGTTGGGAATTGCCGACTGGATTTTATTTAAACTGGACGGTGGGATAGATCATATTCTCATTGATGAGGCTCAGGATACCAACCCCGAACAATGGCAGGTGGTTAAAACCCTTGCCAATGAGTTTTTTGTCGGTGAAAGCCGCTCAGTAGTCCCGCGCACCATATTTGCTGTCGGCGATGTGAAACAGTCCATCTATTCTTTTCAGCGGGCGGACCCGAAAGAATTTGTCGACAACCGGCGTATCTTTGAGCAGAAATCTATGGACGTGGACCATCCATTTCATAATGTCAATCTGGCCCTGTCCTTTCGTTCTACGGCGGCGGTGTTAAATGTGGTGGATCAGGTGTTCTCGGCCCCCGAAAGCCGGATGGCCCTGTCTTTCAGTGATGAGAAAATTATCCACAGGCCGTCCCGAACAGGGCAAGCGGGTCTGGTGGAACTATGGCCGACGGAAAAGCCGGAAGATATGCCGGAACCCGATGACTGGCAGCCGCCCATCATACAACAGCCCGCAGAATCCACTGAGATGAAACTGGCCATCAGGATAGCGGACCGTATTGAAGGCTGGCTGAAGAATAAGGAGATACTTGTCTCAAAAGGGCGACCCATTAAGCCCGGTGATATTATGATTCTAGTGCGGCGGCGGACAATATTTGATGACTATATGATCCGGGCCCTAAAGGCCAGAGACATCCCCGTTGCCGGACAGGACAAGATGGAACTGAGCCAGCAGATTGCGGTTATGGATTTGATTGCCATGGGGAATTTTGTACTGTTGCCCAGTGATGACCTGACCCTGGCCGTGGTCTTGAAAAGCCCTTTCATTGGCTTTAGTGAGCAGGATCTTTATGATTTGGCATACGGGCGCAGGGATAGCCTATGGTCGGCATTATTATCGCGAAAAGCGGAGCGGGAAATTTTCGGACGGGCTCATGACTTGCTTGTCGCCTGTTTGAATTTTGCCGATACCGCGCCGCCGTTTGAATTTTATGGCAATCTATTGACCACGCTGGGCGGGCGGGAAAGTCTGCTCGGCAGGCTGGGCGAAGAGGCCAACGACCCCATTGATGAATTTATGCAATTGGCCATGAGCTATGAGGCAAATAATATTTTGGCGCTTCAGGGTTTCCTGAGCTGGATAGAACGCGGTGACGTGCAGATCAAGCGCGATATGGAACAGGGCCAGCCACAGGTCAGAATCATGACAATTCATGGTGCCAAAGGACTTCAGGCCCCCATCGTGATCCTGCCCGACACCTGTCAGGTACCAACCAGAGGCTCAAAGCTATTATGGGCGGGGCCGGAGCGAGAGCGGCTTCTCTTCTGGCCCGGAAATAAGGATTTTGAGCTAGGCCCTTGTGCTATTGCACGGGAGGAGATTAACCTGACCCGGGATCAGGAATATCAACGGCTTTTATATGTGGCTATGACACGGGCGGAAGATCGGCTTTACATCACCGGATGGGAAGGCAAAAGGGATCGTATTGATACCTGTTGGTATGACGTAATCCGCATAGCTCTTGAAAAGATGGATGATGTGGAGAAGGGAGATGATGCGTATCTTCTGCGCTTGACCTGCCCGCAGGATGAGAAAATAAATCCGGAATTGCCAGTGAAGAAAGAGCAAGTTGCAGAGGCGGTGCTTCCCATCTGGGCAAAATGCGCCCCGGCGATGGAACCCACGCCGTCCCGCCCCCTTAGCCCGTCACGACCTACGGAGGATGAACCGGCGGTGTTAAGCCCCCTGCAGTCCGGCCTACGAAAAAATAAGGATAACAGGCGGTTTCACCGGGGTCGTATGATCCATCGGTTATTGGAAATATTGCCCGACCTTGCAGAAGAAAAACGCGAAGATGTGGCTCGGAAATTTCTGGAGCAGACCGCTTATGAGCTTGATGAGGCGGATATTACCCAAATTATTCAACAGATTTCCGCTATTCTCACCGATGTGGATTTTGCGGAGGTATTCTCTCAGAATAGCCGGGCGGAGGTATCTATAGTCGGGCTTGTGGGCAATGTTCCGGTATCGGGACAGGTGGATCGGCTGGTGGTGACCGATAGCCAAATTCTGATTATTGATTATAAAACCAATCGTCCGCCGCCGACAAATACCGCGGATGTATCACCGCTTTATCTGCGCCAGATGGCCGCTTACCGTGCTGTTCTTTCAGATATCTATCCTGATAGAACCATACGGTGTATGCTGTTATGGACCGATGTTGGCCGGCTGATGGAATTGCCGGAGCCTGTTCTGGCGCAGGTTGAATTCCGATGATAAATATTTGTTTCCTTCTTTCCCTTGACGGACGGCGGGTTGCTTCCTACATTTGATCAGTTGATATATTTTTACATAAGGATTTTAAGAAAATGAGCATTATTGCGGTCACAGATGATGACTTTCAGGACAAAGTAGTGAATTCCGATAAATTGGTATTGGTAGATTTTTGGGCAGAATGGTGTGGTCCCTGCAAGCAGATTGCCCCGATTCTTGACCAGATTTCCGGCGAAATGGGTGATAGTCTTACCATTGCTAAAATGGATATTGATGCGAATCCTAATGTGCCGACCAGTTTTGGCGTGCGCAGTATTCCGACGATGCTTTTGTTCAAGGACGGTGAAGTAGCGGCCATGAAAGTGGGCAGTTGTTCCAAGTCAGAACTAGAAGGCTGGATCAAAGAGAACAGCTAAGGAAATATTTCCAGCAAATTGTGAGAACGCGGCTTTTTAGTCGCGTTTTTTTATGATGGCAAAAGCTCATTCTGTGCTAAAATATACCCTGCCAGATATAAGGACCCGCAGATTAAAACCCGAACAGGCCTATCCTCTGAGATAGCCTGTAGTGCGCTTGTTACCGAAGGGGAAGCCTGAGCCATCATACCCACCTGTTCCGCTCGCGTTGCGACATAGACTGCGCTATGACTGTCTTCACCAATAACCTCAATGCCGAAAGTTTTTGTCACGTGGACTGCGAGGGGTATCAAGAAACCACTGGTATCCTTGCCGGCCATCATGCCACAGATAAGGTAAAGCGGCGTGTTGTTTTGTTCTGAAAAATAATCGGCCAGAATTTGACCCGCCGCCGGGTTATGTCCGCCATCAAGCCACAACTCACTGCCCTTTGGTAGTATTTTACCGTAACGACTGTCTGTGATGTTCTGGAGCCGTGCGGGCCAATTGGCACAGGTGATACCCTTGGCGAAATCTTCAGCCGTGATCTCAAACCGGCTCTGATGACGCAGGCAGGCTATGGCTAGCCCCGCATTTTCGACCTGATGGGGGCCGCGCAATGCAGGTCTGGGCAAAGACAGATTTCCCTCGCCGTCCTGATAGTCAAACCCCCTGACCGTTGGTTCCACGGTCCAATTAAAGGTCGTTGCGCCCACTTTTTCAGCATAATCCAGAATGGCCTCTTTCGCCGGATCTGATTGATTCGCTAGGATCAGGGGGACGCCGGATTTGGCGATGCCCGCTTTCTCATGGGCGATGCCACCAAGGTCATTCCCTAAAAATTGTTCATGGTCCATGGACACTGGCGTGATCACTGTGCTAAGCGGCTTGTCGATAACATTTGTCGCATCCAGTCGCCCGCCCAGACCCACCTCCAGAAGCACTATATCGGCGGGGCAATGAGCAAAAGCCTGAAAGGCGATGGCGGTGGTAATCTCAAAATAGGTGATCGGGGTATCGCCGTTTACCTGTTCACAGTGCAGCAGGCTGTCCAGCAATTGATCTTCATCGATAAGCTTGCCCGCAAGGCGGATGCGTTCGGCAAAGCGCACCAGATGGGGCGAGCTATAGACATGAACCCGCAGCCCCGCTGCCTCAAGAATTGCCCTAAGGTAGGCCACGGTAGAGCCTTTGCCATTGGTTCCGGCCACATGAATGACCGGCGGCAATTTCCGTTCGGGATTTCTTAGTTTTTTGAGCAGGGTCGTCATACGACCCAGACTGAGGTCGATCTTCTTCGGATGGAGCTTTTGCAGACGCTCCAGTACCAGATCAGATTTCGGCGGCATTAGGCGGCTTTGGTTTGCTTGCATAACAGGCCGAGCAGTTGTACCAGTTTATCACGCATCTCATGGCGATGGACAATCATATCGACCATGCCATGCTCGAACAGATATTCGGACCGTTGAAAGCCTTCGGGCAGTTCCTCGCGGATGGTGTCCTTGATGACCCGCGGTCCGGCAAAGCATATCAGCGCATTTGGCTCGGCTATCTGAATATCCCCCAGCATGGCGTATGATGCGGTAACGCCACCCGTGGTTGGGTCGGTAAGAACCACCACATAGGGCAGACCAGCATCCTTGACCATTTCAACGGCAACGGTTGTCCGGGGCATCTGCATGAGCGAGAGAATACCTTCCTGCATACGTGCCCCACCCGCAGCGGTAAACAGCACCAGTGGGGCTTTCTTAGCCACCGCATGTTCCGCGGCGGCAATGATACCATTGCCCACAGCCATGCCCATAGACCCGCCCATGAACATGAAATTCTGCACCGCGACCACGGCATTCATACTGCCCATTTGGCCATATGCCACGGCAATGGCATCTTCATAATCGCTTTTTGCCCGGGCAGTTTTCAGGCGGTCAGTATATTTTTTCTGATCCTTGAATTTCAGCGGGTCTTCTTTGGGTTTAGGCAGGTCGATCAGGGCATATTCGCCATCGTTAAACAGATGCTTGAAGCGGGTCTGAGGTTCTATGCGGCCATGAAATCCACAATTGGGGCAGATAGACTGAACTTCCAGATAATCTTTCAGATAAAGCAACTGGCCACAGCCACTGCATTTATGCCACAGGTTATCGGGGGTATCTTTTTTATTTTTAAGAACCGCCTGAATTTTCGGACGGACGAAATTGGTAATCCAGTTCATATTTTACCCACTCTAAATTCAACGAAGTTACGGACTCTACTCCCAAATTCGGGATTTGCAAGCCCTTCTTGATCTATATTATTCCGAATCCCGCGGTTATGGCGTGATATATTTAGCCAGAAAAGCATCAATGACCTTAAAGGCCTGCTGCATATCTTGTGGTGTATAATCGGAGAAATGCTCTCTGCCCTTGATTGTGTGCAATTGGTTTGGCTGACCCTTTTCATCTAAAGCCTTATGCAGTCGCACAGCATGGTCGTAAGGCACGACCACATCACGGTCGCCATGAAGGGTAAGAATTGGCGGCAGCCCTTCGCGTATATAACTAAGGGGTGAGACGCGCTTGGCGATAGCCTCTCGATCTGTCATTGCCCCCATCCATTTGAGCGAATAGGTCCGCATATTATCACCGCTTATAAGGTCATTCACATCCGTTATCCCTGACCAGTTAATAATGGCCGCGACCTCTAGATGCGGCAATGAGGCCGTCGCTCTTGTGGGCATGGGGCCACCGGGCCGCTGCGGGCAACGGCCGTCTAGCCCTTCGCTCGCCGGCAACATTCCGGTAATCAGAGACAAATGCCCGCCCGCAGAATTGCCCGTTAGAATGATGCGGTCAGGGTCAAAACCATATTTTTCAGCATTACGCTTAACCCACCAGACCGCACAACGGGTATCTTCCACCGCCGCCGGTGCCAGCGCCGTTCCCCCTAGGCGATATTCCACATTAACCGCCGCATAGCCTTTGCTTAAATAGGGCAAAATAGACAGGTTATGGGCATCCTTATCGCCCCCTACCCAGCCGCCGCCGTGGATGAATATAACCGTCGGGACTTTTCCTTTAGCCTTCCGTTTATAAATATCCAGTTTTAAATCCACGCCATCTGCTGTTAAATAAGTAACGTCCGGAATCACGGAATAGCTTGTTAAAATATCAACAGATTTTGAAGATATGCTCTGTGCATGAGAAGGGGATGCAAAAAGAAACACCGTTAAAAATAATATTTTTATCCTGAATATAAGCATTTTACCTCTTACCCGCCTTTACGTAATGAGTGACTGAGGGTTCCGACAAAATCAAGGACGCTGGCGGCAAGTCCGGCCTGATTTATATTAACCGCAATGATGTTAACAATTGCAGAGCCCACGACCACCGCATCGGCAATTTCGGCGAAGGTTCTGACATTCTCCGGGGTCTTGATGCCAAACCCAACCGCAACAGGCAGATCAGTCTGGCGGCGGATCATATCAATAGCTGCTTTCACGGGGCCAATATCCGGCTCACGGGTGCCGGTGATACCCGCAATGGAAACATAATAGAGAAAGCCTGAAGCATTTTTCAGGATTTGATCCAGACGGGTTTCATCGGTGGTAGGGGTCGCCAGATGAATACATCCCATGCCAACTTTCTTGGCAGGAATTGCCAGTTCCATATCTTCTTCCGGTGGCAGGTCAACTATGATCAGGCCGTCCACGCCGGCCTCAAGCGCATCGCTAAGGAACTTATCAACGCCGTAAATATAGATCGGATTATAATATCCCATAAGGATGATCGGGGTTTCCTGATCCTGTTCACGAAAGTCCCGAACCATCTGTAAGGTTTTGAGCGTTGTCATGCCGCCCTGTAAAGCACGGATGCTTGCGGCCTGTATGGCCGGACCATCGGCCATGGGATCGGAAAAGGGCATCCCAAGTTCAATAATATCAGCACCCGCCGTGGGCAGGCCTTTGAGGATATCGAGGGCTGTCGCATAGTCCGGATCGCCCGCCGTGGTGAAAGTCACCAGCGCCGCGCGGTCTTGTTTTCTCAGGTCAGCGAATTTTTTCTCAATGCGTGTCACAGCCATGTTAAATCTCCGCCCCAATGGCCTTGGCGACGGTGAAGATATCCTTGTCCCCCCGACCACTTAAATTCATCACCATGATATGCCCTTTGGGCAGGGTCGGGGCCAGTTCCATCACATAGGCGATGGCATGGGAAGATTCCAGTGCCGGAATAATTCCCTCCAGTTCAGTGCAGAGCTGAAAAGCCTCAAGAGCCTGTTTGTCTGTGATCGGTACATATTTAACCCGTCCCGCTTCATGGAGCCAGCTATGCTCCGGCCCGATGCCGGGGTAATCAAGGCCCGCAGAAATGGAATGTGCTTCTTCAATCTGCCCGTCGTCATCCATGAGCAGATAAGTTCGGTTGCCATGCAATACGCCGGGCTTTCCACCGGTGAGTGATGCGGCGTGTTTGTCGGTATCAACGCCATAACCCGCCGCTTCAACACCATACATATCAATGTCATCATCCAGAAACGGGTGGAACAGACCGATGGCATTGGAGCCCCCGCCGACACAAGCCACAAGGCTATCGGGCAGGCGGCCTTCCTTGACCATTATCTGTTCGCGGGTCTCATTACCGATCACACATTGAAAATCCCGCACCAGTTCGGGGTAGGGGTGTGGTCCGGCGGCAGTGCCGATGATATAGAAAGTGTCATCCACGTTGGCGACCCAGTCGCGCATGGCTTCATTCATGGCATCTTTCAGGCTTTGTGAGCCACAGGTGACGGGCACAATCTCCGCGCCCAGCAATTTCATACGGAACACATTGGGTTTTTGCCGCTCGATGTCCTTTTCGCCCATATAGACCACGCATTTCATACCAAAGCGTGCGCAGACCGTGGCGGTGGCGACGCCATGCTGTCCGGCGCCGGTTTCGGCTATGATACGGGTTTTACCCATGCGGCGGGCCAGTAATATCTGCCCGATGCAGTTATTGATTTTATGAGCGCCTGTATGGTTCAGCTCTTCGCGCTTGAAATAAATTTTAGCACCGCCTAAATGCTCAGTCAGACGCTCGGCAAAATAAAGCGGGCTTGGGCGGCCGACAAATTCAGATAACAGACCGTCAAATTCTGCTTTAAAGGCCGGATCATCTTTGGATGCCTCATAAGCCTTTTCAAGGTCAAGGATTAGCGGCATCAGGGTTTCTGCAACAAAACGTCCCCCGAATTTGCCAAATCTGCCCTCATTATCCGGCCCTGATCGATATGTATTTTTGGTCATTTACGCGTCACTTCACTGATAAAGGCTTTAATTTTGGCGATGCTTTTTTCCCCGGGGCGTGTTTCCACACCGCTGGAGACATCAACAAATTTTGCACCGCTTGTGTTGATGGCTTGGCGGACATTATTCTGATCAAGCCCCCCGGACAGCATCCACGGGATGTGCCATTCTATCCCGTTAATAAGCTGCCAGTCAAAACTCAAGCCATTGCCGCCGGGTAGACCATCCTTAAGAGTTTCGGGTGCCTTGGCATCAAATAGTAGCATATCGGCGACATTCTCATATGTTTTGGCAAGAACGATATGGTCAGAACTATCAATGGCTATGGCTTTCATCACCGGAAGATTAAAATGGTTTTTGATTTCCTGCACCCGTTCCGGTGTTTCTTCACCGTGGAGCTGGATCAGGTCTATTGTCGCCACTGCCTGCGCAAGCTGTTGATTATCGGGGTCAACAAAGACGCCTGTTTTGATGACGGATGCTGGAATTTCAATACTCAATTCCGCCACCTGTTCTGCCGTGACATTGCGGGGGGATTTCTCAAAGAAGACAAAACCGATATGTGACGCGCCAGATTTTACCGCTGTTCGCACGGCTTCTGCTGTATTTAATCCGCATATTTTGACCTTAACGCACATCAGCCTTGTTTCAGTTCTTCAGCAATGATTTGAGCCGCTCCTACCGGATTACCTGCTTGGGTAATGGGGCGGCCTATGACGATATAATCGGCCCCTTCTGCAATGGCCTCTGCTGGTGTCATAACGCGCTTCTGATCGCCGGAAGCACTACCTGTTGGTCTGATCCCCGGTGCCACCAGTTTAAAATCAGGCCCGCAGGCTCTACGAATGGCGGCAATTTCGAAGGGGGAACAAACCACGCCGTCAATCCCACTTTCTTTTGCCAGCTTTGCCATACGAACCACTTGGGCTTCGACGGGGGTGGACAGGCCAACGGCTTTTAGATCTTCTTCATCCATGCTGGTCAGGATGGTGACCCCGACAATGATTGGTCGGTTGCAACCCACTCTTTGCGCGGCGAATGTTGCGGCCTCGGCGGCGGCCTCCATCATGGCCCTGCCCCCGCTGGTATGTATGGTCATGATCAATGGGTGTAAAGGCATCAGGGCGTGAATGGCCTTGGCAACGGTATTGGGAATATCGTGCAGCTTCAGGTCAAGAAAGATAGGCATTCCGGATTTTGCCACATGGTTGAATCCGTTTGGGCCATTGGCACCAAAAAACTCCAACCCAAGCTTAATACCACCCACATGACGGCGTAATTTCGACGCAAGGCCGTAAGCCTCGTGAGGGTTGGTTGTATCCAGCGCACATAAAATGCGGTCAGCAGGGGCTATGTCATTCATTGAATCATACTCTTAGTTCGGTTGTTTTTTCTCATGAACCGAAGGCGATGACAAGTTTTTTATGAGTTTTCCGGCGGAGTCAGGTCTTTAACCTGTTTTTCCAGTTCGCGGATTTTCTTGTTCTGCCCATGATTATGCTGTGCTTGCTTGAGGGATTTGCCCATAACAACCAGCGCACCAGCCCCAAGACCAATGAAGATGCCAGCAAACAGCAGAAGATACACCGGCATTTCCCACTGAAATGGTAACGGATGCAGGCTAACGGAGACAATATTTCTGTTGGAAACAGCGACGATTACGCAAAATGCTGTAAACAGAAAGAAGGCGACGAGGGGGAATATTCGCATGGGCTATTTGGTATTCAGCCGTTCCCGCAGGTCTTTTCCGGTTTTGAAGTAGGGGACGAATTTTTCCGGTACTTTCACCGTATCACCTGTGCGCGGATTTCGGCCAACGCGTGCGGGGCGATGTTTGACGGAAAATGCACCAAAACCCCGAAGTTCAACTCGGTTACCATCGGCAAGGGTATTGGTAATTTCTTCAAAAATGGTATTGACGATCCGCTCCACGTCACGCTGATAAAGGTGGGGGTTGGCTTCGACCAGACGCGCAATCAACTCTGACTTTATCATTACATTATTCCCTTTTAATAATTTTACCGTGTGTTTTAATATGTTGCAGGGTGACAGAGACTTTTTGTTCCGTCAAGGTTAAGTCCCTAAAAAAAATGACTTTTTTGCCATATTAGGCCATAAAATCACAAATATATCTGATTCTGGCTAAAAAACCCGCCTGGAAAACCAGACGGGTTTGATAAAAGCTATAAAAAAGTGAATCACATCAAGAGGATATGAAACTTATTTTTTGTCCTTGCCAGCTGCCAAAGCGGCCCCAAGAATATCACCGAGGCTCGCACCACTGTCAGAAGAACCATATTGTGCAACGGCTTCTTTTTCATCTGAAATTTCAAGTGCTTTGATGCTGAGGCCAACCTTGCGGGTTTTCTTGTCGAAGTTTGTGACCAGCGCGTCCACCTTGTCACCAGCTGAGAAACGCTCAGGGCGTTGCTCGGAACGGTCACGGCTGAGATCAGCGCGGCGGATGAAGGCTTCCATTGGTGCATCATCATCGCCCAGTTTTACTTCAAGGCCATTTTCGGTCACAAGGGTAATAGTACAGGTAACCGTACCACCTTTTTTCAGGCCAGAAACAGTGCTGATCGGATCAGATGTCAATTGCTTGATGCCAAGGGAGATGCGTTCTTTGGAAATATCAATATCCAGAATAACAGCTTTGGTCATGTCGCCTTTTTTATATTCAGCGAGAGCCACGTCACCGGACTTGTTCCAGTCCAGATCAGACAGATGAACCATGCCATCAACTTCGCCGTCAGAAAGTCCAATAAACATACCAAATTCAGTGATGTTTTTGATCTCGCCTTCAATTTCAGAACCCACAGGGTATTTATCTGCGAATGATTCCCAAGGATTATTAAGGCATTGTTTCAGGCCAAGGCTGATGCGACGTTTTTCCGGATCAATCTCCAGAACCATAACTTCAACTTCCTGGCTGGTGGAAACGATTTTGCCCGGATGGATGTTTTTCTTAACCCAGCTCATTTCGGAAACATGAACCAGACCTTCGATACCCTCTTCCAGTTCAACAAAAGCACCATAATCGGTGATATTTGTGATCCGGCCTTTAAGGCGGGTGTCGATTGGGAATTTCGCTTCAATAGCTGACCACGGATCTTCCAGCAGTTGTTTCATGCCAAGGGAGATACGTTGAGTTTCAGGGTTAAGGCGAATGATCTGTACGTTGATGGTATCACCAATGCTAAGAACTTCTGACGTATGGGTGAGGCGTTTCCATGAAATATCGGTCACATGCAACAGGCCATCAATACCGCCAAGGTCAACAAAGGCACCGTAATCAGTGATATTCTTGACGATACCCTCAACAACCTGACCATCGGCCAGTGATGTGATCAGTTCAGCGCGCTGTTCCGCACGGCTTTCTTCCAGAATGGCGCGGCGGGAAACAACGATGTTACCGCGCTTGCGATCCATTTTCAAAATCTGGAAAGGCTGGGTGATATTCATCAGCGGCGTTACGTCGCGAATGGGGCGAACGTCAACCTGTGATCCGGGAAGGAAGGCAATGGCGCCGTCAAGGTCAACTGTAAAGCCGCCTTTAACCCGGCCAAAGATAACGCCGTTAACACGCTCTTCAGCTTCGTATGATTTTTCCAATACTGTCCATGATTCTTCCCGACGGGCTTTCTCACGGGACAGGATGGCTTCGCCAGTGGCGTTTTCGATGCGTTCGACAAAAATGTCTACTTTGTCACCGATAGCAAGTTCGGCGTCTTGGCCGGGGCCTGCGAATTCTTTTAACATGACACGGCCTTCAGCTTTAAGGCCAATGTCTATTGTTGCCGATTCTTTATCGAGGGCGATGATGGTTCCGGTAACTACTTTACCGTCAAATCTTTCGTCTTTGCCAAAGACTTCGTCCAGCATTGCGGCGAAATCTTCGGTACTTGGTGCTATTTGTTCAGCAGTCATTTAATGGTTTCTCTCTTCGTTCTAATATCGTTTTATCGGGCCAGCCGGTTGTTTCCGGCGGTCTTGCGGTTAAACAAAACGGGTTAATTCGAATGCACAAAACACCTTGGCTCATCCTTAGTGGGTGAGTCAGGCGGTTGTCATTCTGTTCGAAACCAGCTTGCAGGCTTGTTCGAACACGGCTTCTATATCCGAATTTGTTGTATCAAGCAAGTGTGCGTTTTCGGCGGCTTTCAAGGGGGAGGTGGCACGGTTCATGTCCCGCTCGTCCCGCTGTTTCAGGTCATTCAGTATAAGCTTATATTCTGCGTCACTTCCGCCCTCGCCACACTGTTCCAGAAACCGCCGTTTTGCGCGGGTTTCAACGCCTGCGGTGATGAATAATTTAAGGTCGGCATCAGGGCAGACTACGGTGCCTATATCCCGCCCGTCCAGCACGGCGCCGGCTTTACCGCCCGGTGGGTGGACGGCAAATTGATGCTGAAAGTCCAAAAGAACAGCGCGAACCGCCGGAATGGCGGCAACTTTTGAGGCCAGACCGCCTGTTGATTCGCTTTTTAATTCCGGGTCATTAAAATCACATTGACTTAGAAGTCTTGCGGCCTCGACCGCGTCCTGTTCATTGTCCGCATTACCGCCCGTGCGGGATACCCTCAGCCCCACCGCCCGATATAAGGCCCCCGTATCAAGATAGGCATAATCCAGATGCCCGGCC
>DAOWHQ010000268.1:0-4274 GCA_030641355.1 Alphaproteobacteria bacterium | reverse complement strand
TGTGCGCGGAAAACCATCAAGCAAGAAACCAGCCTTGCAATCATCTTCCTCTATTCTGTCTGCGATAATACCAACCACGATTTCGTCCGTGACCAGTTTACCCGCAGCCATAAATTCTTTGGCCTTTTTGCCAACTTCTGTCTCTGCCGCTACAGCCGTTCTGAGCATATCGCCTGTAGACAGTTGAACAAGTCCGTGACTTGTCATGATCCGTGCAGCTTGCGTACCTTTTCCGGCTCCGGGGGGGCCAAGCAATACAATGATCATTTACGCCGTCTCCCTTTACCTCTGATTTTGGATTTCTTGAGCAGACCTTCATATTGGTGAGCCATAAGATGACTGTGGATCTGGGCAACTGTATCCATTGTGACACTAACCACAATTAAAAGGGATGTGCCGCCAAAATAAAACGGGATGGCATATTTCGCCCGTAGAACTTCTGGTAACAGACATACGAGCGTCAGATAAAGAGCGCCAACCGTTGTCAATCGTGTCAAAACAAAATCAAGATAATTGGCTGTACTTTTTCCCGGACGAATTCCCGGAATAAAGCCGCCGTATTTCTTCAGGTTATCCGCGGTTTCATCAGGGTTAAACTGAATAGCCGTATAGAAGAAACAGAAAAAGATAATACCCGCAGCATAGAAAGCCATATAGAGAGGCTGTCCAGGGCCAAGTAGGGTCGTGACAGTTGTCATCCACTCCGGGCCACCTTCGGATGCAAAACCCGCGATGGTCATGGGCATCAACAGCAATGAAGAGGCAAAGATAGGTGGAATAACACCAGCGGTGTTCAATTTCAGCGGCATATGGGACTGCTCGCCTTTTGATGCACCAGTGGCAGTTTGGCGTTTGGGATACTGAATAAGCAACCGACGCTGCGCCCGCTCCATATATACGATAAAGGCGATAACGGCGATAACCATAACGATCAGTGCCACAATAACCAGAGGACCACCAAGCTGTCCTTTAGAGCTTAGCTCCAATGTTCCAACAATAGCAGATGGCAATTGCGCCACAATACCGGCAAAGATAATCAGTGAGATACCGTTACCAACACCACGGGCTGTAATCTGTTCACCCATCCACATCAGCAGTAACGTACCGCCCACAAGGGTAATCACGGTAGTAGCAATGAAGAACCCGCCACCGCCATCAAGGGCAATACCGCCAGACTGTAAGCTGGAGGCAATGGCATAGCCCTGAACAATCGTCAGGATAACCGTGCCGTAACGGGTGTATTGGTTTATTTTCTGGCGCCCGGCCTCACCTTCTTTTTTCAACTGGCCTATGCTCGGTGAAATAGAAGTCATCAACTGCATGATAATGGATGCAGAGATATAAGGCATGATGCCAAGGGCAAAAACACTCATCCGCTGAATGGCACCGCCATTAAACAAATCGATCATGCCCAGAATACCCTGCTGATTGGCCTCGAACATACGAGCAAGTTCAACAGGGTTAATGCCCGGCAGGGGAACATATGTCCCCAAACGATAAGCAACAAGAGCGAACAGGGTAAACCAGATACGTTTCTTCAGCTCAGTTGCCTTTGAAAAGGCGCCGAAGTTCAGATTTGCTGCGAGTTGTTCAGCTGCTGATGCCATCTAGTTATTATCCCTATTTACAATTATTATTCTGAAGCTTTCGCAGGCGCAGCTTTTGCCGTTACGGCCACTGTACCACCTGCTTTTTCAACAGCTGCAATAGCAGCCGCAGAAGCGCCGGAAACTTCGATTGTTACTTTAGCTTTCAATTCACCTTTAGCAAGCAAACGTACACCATCTTTAACACCATTTACCAGACCGGCGGCCTGAAGCACGTCGATGGTAATAGTTTTCTTGGCATCAATTTTCTTGGCATCAATGGCTTCTTGTAGCTTTCCAAGGTTAACCGGCACGAAGTTCTTCCGGTTAATATTGTTAAAGCCGCGTTTTGGCAGACGTTGATAGAGGGGCATCTGCCCGCCTTCAAAGCCTTTTATCGCAACACCTGAGCGGGATTTTTGGCCTTTTACGCCACGTCCGCCAGTTTTGCCTTTACCAGAACCGATACCGCGACCAATGCGCTTACGGTTTTTTGTTGCGCCGGGATTATCGGCTAATTCATTCAGTCTCATGGTTCTTAACCTTTTTCAACCTGTTCCCTATGACTTAAGATCATATGGGGAGGGATTAAACTTCTTCAACCTTCACCATATGGCGAACCTTGCGGATCATGCCACGAACAGCCGGAGTATCTTCCAGCTCCCGAGTGCGGTGCATTTTATTCAGACCAAGACCAATAAGCGTTGCCCGTTGATCCTGTGGACGGCGGATCGGGCTACCGACCTGCGTTACCTTCAATGTTTTCTTAGCAGCCATTAGCTTACTCCGTTACTTCTTGGGCAGCTTCAACCGGAGCAACCGCTTCACGCTCGCCGCGACGGCTTACGATTTCGCTGACTTTTTTGCTGCGTCTTGATGCAATCATACGCGGTGAGGATTGCTTGCTGAGCGCATCAAATGTGCCACGAACCATGTTGTAAGGGTTAGATGACCCTGTTGACTTGGTTACAACATCCTGAACACCCAATGCTTCGAATACTGCGCGCATCGGACCACCGGCAATAATGCCCGTACCAGCCTGCGCAGAGCGGATAACAACTTTACCAGCGCCGTGACGGCCTTCGATATCATGATGTAATGTCCGGCCTTCACGCAATGGAATGCGAACCATGGTTTTCTTTGCTTCTTCAGTCGCTTTGCGGATTGCTTCTGGAACTTCGCGGGCTTTACCCTTACCGAAGCCTACTTTACCTTTGCCATCACCAACGACGACCAAGGCTGCAAAACCGAAACGACGACCACCTTTGACCACTTTGGCCACGCGGTTAATGTGAACCAATTTTTCAATCAGATCGCTTTCCTGCTGACGGGCTTCTTTTTCAAATCGCGCCATATTGTCTTCCTTTCCTAAATATTTTAGGCATAAATCCTAGAAATTCAGACCAGCTTCACGCGCGGCATCGGCCAGAGCTTTAACCCGGCCGTGGAATAAAAATCCACCGCGGTCAAAAACCACTGTATCAATACCGGCGCTTTTGGCACGGTCTGCAATTAATTTACCTACCTGTGCGGCAGCCTCGGCGTTGCTTCCAACTTTAAGGCCTTTGCGCAAGTCAGCATCCAATGTGGATGCTGCAGCTACTGTCACGCCCTGTGCATCATCAATAACCTGAGCATAAATATGCTGGTTGGTACGATGTACAGAAAGGCGAGGCCGTCCTGCTGCAACTTTGCTGATACTTGTGCGTACCCGCTGACGACGACGTTTGAATAATTTTTGTCTACTAAGCATAACGTGTACCTATTATTTCTTCTTACCTTCTTTACGGAAGATATATTCATCAGCGTATTTAACACCCTTGCCTTTATAAGGCTCTGGTTTACGCCATTCACGAATTTCTGCGGCTACCTGACCAACTTTTTGCTTGTTGATACCAGATATGATGATAGTTGTCTGATCCGGGCATTTAACGTCAATGCCTTCCGGAATGTCATACATAACATCATGACTGAAACCAAGCTGAAGTTTAACCTGCTTGCCCTGTATGGCCGCACGATACCCAACACCTACCAGAAGCAGTGTCTTGGAATATCCATTAATCACGCCTTCAATCAGATTGGCGACTAATGTGCGTTGCATACCCCACATGGAGCGGGCGCGCTTTGTTTCGCCAATCGGAAATACAGAAATATTGCCATCCGCGATCTTCACGTCAACATCGCTGACGAAAGTCATGGAAAGCGTACCTTTTGGCCCTTTAATGGTAAGATCCTTACCATTAAGATTTGCTTCGACACCCTGCGGCACAGCAACCGGTTTTTTACCAATTCTAGACATAGATAATATCCTTAGAATACTGTGCAGATGATCTCGCCACCAACATTCTGAGCGCGAGCTTCAGAATCGGAGAGAACACCTTTGGGGGTTGATACAATAGAAATACCCAGGCCGTTTCTGATCCGTGGCAAATCAGCCACAGAAGAATAAACCCGAAGACCAGGCTTGGAAATACGCTTAATTTCGCGGATTACCGGGCTGCCTTCATGATATTTCAGCTCAATACTGATCTGTGGTTTGCCGTTATTGTCATCATTACGGTTATAACCACGGATAAAGCCTTCGCGTTCCAACACATCAAGCACACGTTGACGCATGTTGGACGCAGGCGAACTAACAGTTTCTTTATTAACACGTTGTCCGTTACGAATACGTGTAATCATATCTGC
>DAOWHQ010000037.1:0-13394 GCA_030641355.1 Alphaproteobacteria bacterium | reverse complement strand
CGGTCCGGTGTTGCGGTGTCTTTCAACCTGACGGGCGGCGTATATGTAAACCAGACGGCGGCCTTCAGTGATTTTCATGCCACGGGTTGCAATCCGGCGGCTAATGCGGCCCTGTCCGATACAGCTTATGTTTCAAACCGCTACCGTGTGGTTCAAAGCAGAAAACATATCTAAAATTAAAGTGATTTCAAATTTACAATCCCCGGCAGTATCATACTGGCGGGGATTGTTTTTTTGTGGCATAGAGATTATTCTGTAAGGGAATAAAATAAAAAGCAGGGCAGGATGTATAGAAAACTGATAAAGCTGTTTCTGGGTTTGATCGTGGTTATGGTTGTTTCATCATGTGGGACATCTGATGAAACACGGGACAGCACATTAGAAGAAGACCGTCTGATACAAATCTTCAGCGATGAAAGTCCTGAAATGCAGCATCATATTGCGGAAATAGTTGAGAACGCTAAGGCACGTCAATTTAAAGGTGCCATGAATAAGCTGGCTCTGCTGTCTGCGACAAAGCAGCTTAGTAAAAAGCAAAAATATGCTGTGGATGTGATGGTGAGACAATATAGATATGATATGGAAGAAGAAATATTTAACAAACAAGGTCAACAGGAGTGACGGATGAATAAATCCACAATGCATATTATCTGGAAGCTAGTGGTCGTATCGCTTCTTGTGGGGTTGGCTCTCGACTTCTTTGATATTAGTCCTGCAGACCTTATTCATGATATTCCGGAGACTTTGGGCAATATTTATGATGCCAGTATCAGTGTCATTGAATGGGGCGGGAAATATGTTCTGCTTGGCGCGATTATTGTAGTACCAGTTTTCATCTTGATGAATTTGTCGGCGATCAAGGATAAAATTAAAAGAAAAAACTAGGATGGTGATGGGCAGTTTTTTTAAAGCAGTTTTGGTATTTTTGTTGTTGTTCAGCCCCATAGCTGCTCAGGCACAAGTTAATATGGTCGGCAAAGAAGTCTATCATTTTGACAAAACCCATACCAACATCCTGTGGTTTTTCAATCATATTGGCTTTTCCAATTCTATGGGTCAGTTCATGGATTATGACGGCCAGATTATTCTGGATCATGATAATCCGGATCAAAGCTCGGTCACGATCACCATCAAAACCACCAGCATCATGACCGGCCATGCGGAATTTGATGAGCTTTTGCGGGGTGTTGATTATTTTCATGTGGATAAATTTCCAACCGCTACATTTACCAGCACAAAAGTGACCTTGACCGATGAAAAAAAAGCCACCGTTGACGGCGACTTCACCCTGCTTGGCATCACCAGACCGCTGACCTTAAAGGTACGGCTGAACAAGCGGGGCATGGACATAATAAAAAATAAAATGCGGACCGGATTTTCTGTCAGAACAACAATAAAACGGTCCCGCTGGGGTTTGACGCATTATCTGCCGTTTGTTGGCGATGATGTGATCATCAGGATTGAGACAGAAGCCTTGATTGTTCGTGAATAATAATAAAACAGGGATAAAAAAATGGATGTAAAAAATACAGATAACTCATACGGAATTATTGCCAAACTTTTTCATAATATTATGTTTGTTATCATTTTGGGCATGATTTTTCTGGGTAAATATATGCATGGTCTGCCCTCCGATACCCCTGAACAGATGCTCTATAAGATGTCATGGTATAATGACCATAAATCTTTTGGCATATTGATCCTTGTCCTCGTTGTTTTCCGCTTGGGCTGGCGCATGGCAAATCCGGTTCCTAAGGCACCAGATTCCATGAGCAAGATAGAAATCCTGAGCGCCCACGCTATGCATATGCTGTTGTATATTATCATGTTTGTCCAACCCCTGTTTGGCTGGCTGATGAGTTCTTACGGTGGGCATCCGGTAAAGTTCTTTGGGCTTGAGCTTCCTGCATTGGCCGATAAGGATAAGGCCATGAGTGAGTTTTTTCATGAGGCCCATGAGATCACGGCAATAATTTTATTGCTAGCTTTTATTGTTCATGCCGCGGCGGCTCTGTTTCATTACACTTTTCGAAGAGACGGCGTGTTTGAAAGAATGTCATTTCGCACCAAGAAGCCGGATTAGCATATTATGAAAGCGTATTTTCTCACCATTTTATTGCTGTTGTCTCCTGTTGCCTACGCGCAGGATATGCCATGGCAGATGAAGGATGGTGAAAGTTCGATCAATTTTTCAGTTATCATTGAAGGCATCGCCTCTGATGGGGAATTTACCAAATTTACCGCCGATATAATATTTGATCCGGTATCGCTGGACCAAAGCCGAATTGATATCCTGATTGACCTGGATCATATTGAATCCTTCTATAGTGATGTGGCAATAAATCTTAAGAAAAAAAACTGGTTTGATGTGGCTCAATATCCAACTGCCCGCTTTGTCAGTAACGGTTTCAAACATCTTGGCGGCAAAGACTATCAGGTAACGGGTGAGCTTACTTTGCGGGATGTCACCCGGACTGAGACCCTCTATTTCACCTTAACGCAATATGACGCACAACAGGCCGAAATCAAGGGCCGGATGGTGTTAAGCCGTCTGGATTATGGGGTCGGGCAGGGCGGATGGCGTGACGTGTCCAGTGTCGCATCTCAGGTTTTTATGGATGTGGTTGTCAGGGCCGAAAGGTAGGATATTTTTAGGCCCACAAAGGTTAAATTTGATCTTTAGCGCATTTTTTTCTACAGTAGGTGACATATATGCTCAGCGTATTTGGTCAGTAGAGGTAAGATGACATGAACGCAGATAAGTTAATAGAAGTTATTCTATGGGTATTGTGCCTTGTTCTGGCAATGGTGTTTTTTTACAATGGCGCCAGCAAGATTTTGGGGTTCTCATATCAAGTAGCTCAGTTTGAAGCTCTGGGCATATCTGTATCTATGTTAATTGCTGTGGGTGTCGTTGAATGTCTGGGGGGATTGATGTTAATTACCCCGCGATTGACAGTGGCGGGGGCTACTATTCTGGGTCTGATTATGCTGACCAGTGCCACGCTTCACCTCTCACACGGTAATTACACCTCATCATTCCGGGCAGTCGTGATTGTCGTTCTTCTCATGGGTATCAGTTATTTCCGTTCCAAGCGCACGGATGCGAAAGATTGCTCGGAATAGGTCTTTATGACCTTATTGCTGTTTGGATCAACGCTGTTCAGGGTCACACCATAGCCCCAAAGCCGTTGAATATGGCTGAGAACAAGACTGGCCTGTTTTTCTTCCAGTGTCATGCCATTGGCCATGCTATGGTTCAGGATCATTGATCTGTTGCCATGAAGATCCACATTGGTTACCTGAATATCAAGATCAAGATTGGCCACTGAATATTGGGCGGCAAGGGCGCTGCGCACGGCACGATACCCCCGGTTATTATGAATGGCATCGACAATATAATGGGGTTTCGTGGTGTCATCCGTCAGGTTAAAGAGGCGGAACTCCCGCATCAGGTGGGGGCTGAGATATTGCAGGATAAAACTTTCATCCCGGAAATTCTCCCATGCCTCTTTCAGGGTTTCGATGGCGCGGTTGTTGCCCGCAATATCAGGAAACCATTTCCGGTCTTCATCGGTGGGGTTTTCACATATGCGCTCAATATCCTTCATCATAGCAAAGCCCAGCGCATAGGGATTAATGCCGGAGAAAGAACGGTTGTCGAAATTTGGCTGGGAGATAACAGAGGTGTGAAAACCAATGAACTCCAGCATGGCCCCTTCGGTAATGAGGCCAAGATCATAGAGCCTGTTCATGATATGATAATGGGTAAAGCACGCGCAGCCCTCATTCATGAGCTTGGTTTGGCGCTGGGGGTAGAAATATTGTGCTACAGAGCGCACAATACGCAGAATTTCCCGTTGCCAGTTATCGAGAACCGGGCTGTGCTTCTCCAGAAAATACAACAGGTTGGATTCGGGCAGTCCTAGTTTCCGTGCCAGCTCCCGTTCTATCTGGTCTATTTCATCATCATCTTTGGATTTGGTTTCCGGCAGGGTGCGCCATAATTCGCTATATTGGGATCTTTCATACTCTTCACGTTCCAGTTCAATCTGGCGCAGGGCGGCAACGTCCAGCTTTTGTCGGCGGGTGAATTTATCAACTCCCTGATCCCGCAGGGCATGGGCTGAATCCAGTATCTTCTCCACTTCTTTCTGACCGTATCTTTCTTCACATTTGGCAATATAATTTTTGGCAAATTGTAGATAGTCCAGAATGGCATTAGCGTCAGTCCATTGTTTAAACAGATGATTATTCTTGAAAAAATGATTATGACCAAAGGCCGCATGAGCCATCACAAGGGTCTGCATGGTCATGGAATTTTCTTCCATTATATAGCAGATGCAGGGGTTGGAATTGATGACAATTTCATAAGCAAGGCCGCTGTACCCCTTGCGGTAACTGGATTCATCCCGCAGGAAGCTCTTGCCAAATGACCAGTGACTATACATTAATGGCATACCGACGGAGGAATAGGCATCCAACATCTGCTCAGAGGTAATAACCTCGATTTGCGTTGGATAAACATTCAGGCCCATTTCATCGAGGGCAATTTTCTGAATGGCCTGAAAGGTATCATCCACCGTTTTATAATCCCACTCCGCACCGTCAAATAACGGCTTTATTGTGGGTTTCGCTTTTGCTGCGGTCATTCACGCCACCTCGCTTTGTTTATCCTTGGCAAAAAGATCATGCAGAACCGGGAATATATCCTCGGCCCGGGTGACTTTCTTCACCGCAAAATTCTCATGTGACTGCCTGATTTCTTCATAGGTCTGCCACAGGCGGGTGACATTGCTGTCATCGGGGAACATCTCGGCCTCATGGCTGTCCCATACTTCTACATAGGCGAAATATTGGCATTTGGGTAATAATCCCTCGGTCAGAAGTTCCTGACAATAGGCATTGTCACTATTTAAATTATCACCATCAGAAGCCTGTGCAGCATAGATATTCCAGTCTTCGGGCGGATAGCGGTCTTTGATTATATTCTGCATAATTTCGAGGGCAGTGGAGACAATGGTGCCGCCGGTTTCCCGCGAATGAAAAAAGGTATCTTCATCCACTTCACTGGCAAGATGGGTATGTCGGATAAAAACCACATCAACTTTGCTATATTGCCGGGTCAGGAACAGATGCAGCAGCATGAAAAAGCGTTTTGCCAGTTCTTTGTGAACTTCCCCCATGGAACCGGATACATCCATCAGGCAGAACATGACCGCATGGGTATTTGGTTTTTCCACTTCGGTAAATGAGGAAAAACGCACATCCAGCGGGTCAATATAGGGTACGACCCGGCGTTTCCGTTTCATCTTTTCTAGGTTTTCCAGAAGCTCGACCAAATTTTTCTGTTGCTTTTCAGTGGGCTTCTTCTTTTTGCGAAGTGCGGTAATCTTGCTTTCCAGGGCCGCTATATCTTCATCACGGGGACGATGCAGGCACAAGCGGCGGGCCAGGCTGTTTTTCATGGTGAGTTTCAGGTTGAGATTACTGGGCGAACCCTGTTTTTTATATCCGGCCCGCTGAAACTCACGGACAACCTCTTCTTTGATGGACTTCTTGATAAAGTCGGGCAGGGCCATATCTTCAAAGAAAATATCCAGAAATTCATCACGGGTAAGGGTGAACTGGAAACTGTCTTCGCCTTCACCGTCTTCGCTGGCTTCACGGCCGCCCTGTCCTTCTCCCTGCGGCGGTGGGCGTTTGATCTTATCACCGGGCATGAAGTCTTTATTGCCCGGCATAACCCGGTCTCGTTTACCCCTTCTGTTGTCGCCCATAAAACGCGGTTCATTCAGCCCTTCCAAAGGAATTTTTATACGTTCACCGCCCTGTGTATTACTGATTTTACGGTTTTTGATGGCATCATCTACAGCCCTCTTGATCTGCTTTTTGGCCCGATCAATAAAACGCTGGCGATTTGACAGGCTCTTACCCTTTGGGTTTAGCCTTCTGTCGATTATATGCATCATGAATATCTACTCCAATTACGAAACAACTACCCTGCCTTATTGACCCGCATATACCATTCAACTAGCCTGTGAACCTGTCGTTCGCTATAGCCGCGCTCGGTCAGGCGGGAGACAAACTCATGATGTTTGCTTGTCGTATCCTTGTCTTTTTTGGAACCAAAGCTAATCACTGGCAGCAGGTCTTCCACGCTGCTGAACATACGTTTTTCGATCACTTCGCGCAGCTTCTCATAGGAGGTCCATTTGGGATTTCTACCCGCATTATTAGCACGAGCGCGCAGGGCGAATTTCACCACTTCATTGCGAAAATCTTTCGGGTTGGAAATGCCAGCGGGTTTCTCGATCTGGGATAATTCCTGATCCAGTATCTTACCATCCAGTAATTGTCCGGTATCGGGGTCTTTGAAGTCATGGCCCTCAATCCATGAATCTGCGTAGGAGATATAACGGTCAAACAGATTTTGACCAAAATCACCGTAGGATTCCAGATAAGCCTTCTGTATTTCATTGCCGATAAATTCGGCATAACGCGGGGCAAGTTCCCCCTTGATGAAGTTGAGATATTTCTTTTCAGTTTCTTCGGGCAATTGTTCCCGCAGCAGGGCCTGTTCCAGAACATACATCAGATGCACCGGATCGGCGGCGATCTCATGGGTGTCATAGTTGAAGGTTTCCGCCAACGCCTTAAAGGCAAAGCGTGTGGATATGCCATCCATGCCTTCATTAACTCCGGCGGCATCCTTATATTCCTGCATTGGTTTGGCCTTGGGGTCCACATCTTTGAGGTTTTCCCCATTATAGACCCGCATTTTGGAATAAAGGTTGGAGTTTTCATGATCTTTCAGACGGGTTAAGATGCTGAAACGGGCCATCATATCCAATGTGCCGGGGGCGCAGTGGGTTTTATCCAGTTCCGAGGTTTTAAGCAGCTTTTTGTATATTTGCCCCTCTTCATTTGAGCGTAGGCAATAGGGAACCTTGATCACATATACCCGGTCAATGAAGGCCTCGTTATTCTTGTTATTCTTGAAAGTCTGCCATTCGGACTCGTTGGAATGGGCAAGGATAATGCCCTGAAACGGGATAGCGCCCATATTTTCCGTGCCGATATAATTGCCTTCCTGAGTAGCCGTCAGCAGGGGATGAAGCATTTTAATCGGCGCTTTGAACATTTCTACAAATTCCAGAATACCCTGTGTCGTTGTATTCAAGCCGCCGCTATAGGAATAGGCATCGGTATCATTCTGGGAGAAATATTCCAGCTTGCGGATGTCTACCTTGCCCACAAGAGTTGAGATATCCTGATTATTATCGTCACCCGGTTCGGTCTTGGCTATGCATATCTGGCGTAATTTTGAGGGGTGCATTTTGACCACAGTGAATTTGGAAATATCACCGCCAAATTCATCCAGTCTTTTTAAAGCCCATGGCGACATCAACCCACTCAACCGATGGAGACCAATACCATATTTATCCTGCATGATATCACCCATGGTTTCCGGATTGAACAGGCCGAGGGGGGATTCAAAGATCGGGCTGATATGATCTCCGGCTTTCAGAACATAAATGGGTTCCTTCTCCATAATTTCCTTGAGCCGTTCTGCCAGTGATGACTTGCCGCCACCCACGGGTCCCAGCAGATAAAGAACCTGTTTTCTTTCTTCCAGTCCCTGTGAGGCATGTTTGAAAAATCCCACCATACGTTCAATGGTTTCTTCCATACCGAAGAATTCTTCACAGCCGCTATATTGTTTAATGGTTCGGTTCATGAAGATGCGCCCAAACCTCTCATCCCGTGAGGTATCAAACATTTCCGGTTCACCGATGGCATGAATCATGCGCTCGGGGGCGTTGGAAAACATCATGGCGTCTTCGCGACAACCTCTGAGATATTCCCGCAGGGAAAGCTCGGATTCTTTTTGTGCATCATATTGATTTGAATAAAGGTCGAAAATATTTTCTGCAACAGACATCAGGCAACTCCTTGTTAAAAGGTTTTGAAAATACATGTCAGTTCAGAAAATACTATTGTGAGCCGTAAAAACGGACGCTCGAACTCTGCTCTGACAATGTCAGAAGGGAAGCACCGTAAACTTGCCGTGTCCAAATTGATCAAAGGAAAAATCTGCTGTTTACGCGACTTCCCCCCCCCATAGCTTGCATTATATGCAATTAGTGGGCATCATTTAGAGTATGCTAATAGAGTAAGATATAATAGTTATTATTTGATTAATTATGTGGCTAATGTAAGGCACGAGGCAATCACTTTTGAGTGATGTTGCAGAGTGGTATGGTAGCATATAATATAAGAATCTGCAATGTATCATATTCGCGTTTAGGGGAAGAGAAGAGGTAAAATTATGCTGAGTATAATCGGGTTGATCGGGGGGCTGCTGCTCCTCATTATACTGACAATCAGGGGGATGAATATTCTGATTGCGGCCCCGCTTTGTGCCTTATTTGTTGCCCTGTGCAGCGGTATTCCCCTGATGCCGCCAATGGCCGATGGGGTGCCGAGCTATACCGTCAGTTACATGACCGGATTTGCCGGTTTCCTTCGGGACTGGTTTATCGTTTTTCTGCTTGGGGCCATGTTTGGCAAGGTGATGGAGGATAGCGGGGCGGCGGATAGTGTCGCCCATTGGGTCGTGCGAAAGCTCGGCATGAAACATGCGGCCCTTGCGGTGATCATGGCCTGTGCTATTTTAACCTATGGCGGCGTGAGCGTCTTTGTGGTTGCCTTTTCCGTATTCCCCATGGCGTTGAGCCTGTTCAAAGAAGCCAACCTGCCGCGGCGTTTCATTCCGGCGGCTCTGGCCTTTGGCTCGGTCACCTTCACCATGACTTCAGCAGGCTCGGTGGAAATTCAGAATTTCCTGCCGATGGAGCATCTGGGCACGACCCAGTTTGCCGGATGGCAGGTCAGCATAGTGGTAGCTCTTTTCATGGCATCAACCGGAATCTGGTGGTTTGAAAAAATGATGAAGCGGGCGGTCGCGGCGGGTGAATGTTATGATGAGCGCGACGGCGACCCTGAGCATAAAACATATGACAATCTGCCCAATCCCTTTTTGGGCCTGATCCCTTTGGCGGCAGTTCTTGGTACTTCATTTTATTTCAGCGTAATCCTGCAATATGGCAAGTCTTCTCTTGTTGTGGCTTTACTGGTCGGGCTGTTGCTGTCTATCGCCCTATATTGGAAGAAATTTAATAACCTTGGGGTGGCGCTGTCATCGGCTACCTTCGGCGCCTTGATTGCCATTTCAAATACCTGCGCCGTGGTCGGCTTTGGCAGTATCGCCAAACTGACACCGGCCTTTGATGAGGCCTTGATTTATATGACGTCCATTCCCGGTAATGGCCTGATCGGGGCGGCGGTTGCCATCAGCGTTATTGTTGCGCTCACGGGTTCTGCATCGGGCGGGCAGGCCATAGCCCTGCCGCTGATCGCGCCTCATTATCTGGAGGCGGGGGTTGATTCCGACGCCCTGCACCGGGTGATTGCGATTACGTCCGGCGGGCTGGACAGTTTGCCCCATAATGGCTATGTAGTGACCACAATTCGGGCTATATGCGGCGAGACCCACCGAACGGCCTATCTGCCGGTGGCGGCGCTGACTGTGGTGATACCTTTCATAGGGGCGGTCTTGGCCATTGCCCTGTTCGCGGCGGGACTATAGATGACAGATACTTATGCACCATACATCAGGATACTTGGACGGGGGCCGACAAATTCCCGCCATCTGACCCGTAAAGAAGCTCATTTTGCCTTTAGCGGTGTGCTGTCTGGAAAAATGTCAGATATGCAGGTCGGGGCGCTGCTGTTGCTGCTCCGCTACCGCAGTGAAAACCCTGAGGAACTGGCGGGCATTGTCGAAGCCATACAGGATCATATTTCGCTGGGGTCTGAACGTAATGACTTCATCGACTGGCCCAGCTATTCATCGGGCAAGAGCCGGCGGCTGCCGTGGTTCCTGCTGTCGGCAAAGCTATTGGCGGAAAATGGCCTTAAGGTGTTCATGCACGGCTTTAACAGCCATCTGGACAATGGCCTGCTGACCGAAGATTGCCTTGAGGCCGTGGGGGAGACACCTGCCACCTCACTGGCAGAAGCCAGACAAATGCTGAAAACAGAAAATTTTGTTTATCTGCCGCTACGGAATTTCTGCCCGAAGCTGAAAGAATTATTGCAGATCAGGTCTGTTCTTGGCGTGCGCTCCATCGTTAATACGGCGGTGAAACTGATCAATCCGCTTAAGTCTAAAATGATTTTTCTTGGCATTTTTCATCCGGCCTATATCAAGCTGAATGTGGGTGCGGGGATTTTGCTGGAACAGCCCCGTCTGGGGGTTATTAAAGGCGGCGGCGGGGAGGCCGAACGGAATATCCTCAAGCCTATAAAGCTCTTTCAGATTATAGGAGATCAGAAGAGCACGACCAGTTGGCCTGCGCTGAGTAAAGCCAAGTCTGATTATCCGGTGACGGCGGCCTACCTTAGCGATATATGGCAGGGCAAAATCAGGGATGATTATGCCACCGCCATGATCATCGGAACGGCGGCACAGGCTTTATTCTTAAACGGTAGGGCCGAAACAGTTGAACAGGCGGAGCAGCTCGCCACCGAATATTGGAGCCAGCATTTAAGCAAATAAAGGGTGATATCTAATGACCAAAGTTACAGGATTCGGCGGGGTGTTTTTCAAGTCAAAAGATACCGCTGCTCTACGGGCATGGTATGAAAAGCATTTAGGTCTGGAATTTGATGAATGGGGCAGTATAAGCTTTCGCTTTGACGAAACCTCACCGGCGGGGCGGGATGCTTATATGGTCTTCAGCCCTTTCAAGGAGGATACGGATTATTTTGCGCCCAGTTCCGCGGCGTTCATGTTTAATTTCCGGGTGGATGATCTGGACGAGATTCTGGATAAACTCACAGCCGAGGGGGTTGAGGTCATGCCCGACAGAGCAGACGAAGAAGGCTGTGGCAGGTTCGGCTGGATACTCGATCTGGACGGTAACAAGATTGAATTATGGGAACCGCCAATTAAGTCGTGATTTTATTCGGCGGGGTGTTCCTGTTCGATGAGGGGGGCCGGGGCCATGTGCCGGATTTTTTTCATGATCCAGATATAGGCAATGATGCCAGCCAGAATATTTGACAGGCAGGAGGCGGCAAAAACATAACGCATATCAGAGATATAAAATGCCGCGATCATCACCAGTGGAAACTGGAAAATGGCCACCCTCAGGGTGGAAATAACGACACCGGGAAGCGGTTGGCCCAGCCCGTTAAAGGCGGCATTGGCGACCATGACAAAGCCGTAGGCACCATAAGATATGGGCATGATATATAAATAAGAGTTGGCAAAGCCCTGTATTGCCTCTACATCGCTGAAATATACGGTGATAGCCGGGGCAAACAGGCTAATAGTCACCACCAGAACACCGCCAAAGATCAACGAGAACTGGGCGCATTGCTTCAGGGCTTTCTCAATTCTGTCATATTTATCTGCCCCCATATTCTGTCCGGAAAATGGCCCGATCACGGCGGACAGGGCATAGAATACGATGATGGTCACCGCCTCGATCCGCATGGCTACATTGGTTCCGGCAACGGCATCATTACCGAACATAGCGATGATAGCGATGACGATCCCGCCTGCAAGTGGGATGATCATATTGGTTCCCATGGCCGGAATACCCACATGCATGATCTTCCGAGAAGATTCCCTGAAACTATTCATAACCTCACGTGAGAAATTTATCACATGGAAACGATAGGTCAGATAATATAGCACGGCGACAAAGGTGCCTGATCGGGTGATCAGGGTGGCAAGGGCCGCGCCGGTCATTTCCAGACGTGGAAAACCGAACAGGCCAAAAATCATAATTGGATCAAGGATCACATTGGCAAGGGCGGCTAATATCATCAGCTTGCCCTGTAGGGTGGTATCACCCAGGGCGCGCATAACCCCCATGGACACCATAGGCACAATGATAAACAGGGGCGACCAATACCATATAAGCATATATTCACGGATCATGGGCAGGGTTTTCTCATCGGCGCCCATCATGGTAAAAAGCGGATCGATGGTCAGAAGCCCGACAAATGTAAAGCTGAATGAAATAAAGACAGAAAGGATAAAGCTTATGGTGGCCAGCTTAACCAGTTCCTTATGATCACCGCGTCCCGATGCCCGCGCCATTACCGATGATGTCCCCGCACTCAGTCCGATGGAAGCAGACACGATGATCATGATAATGGGGCCGATAAAACCCATGGCCGCCAGTTCGTCGGGGCCGAGTTTGCCGATAAAAAAAGTATCCGCAAGAATGAAGCCCATAGACGCCGTAATGCCCACCATCATCGGCAGCGCCATGCGGATCAAATGTTTATGAACCGGACCTTCCGTCAGATCAACATGGTGGGATTTTTTGTTAGGCGATCCTGACAATTGCGGTGTTTTTCCTTTTAATAACTATCAAGGTGATTAGATGGGGTTTTTTAGGGAGACTGTCAATAGAGGTCTGATACTTTTTCGTGAATACTCGTAAAGTCAAATCTATGGTTGTTTTTTGGGCGGCAGGCTTGCTATTGTGAGAAAAACTCAGGGTAAAAATATACAGGACTAAGAAATGCTGATTGTAACATCCCCGGCCAAGAAGCTCGATTTTTCAGAAGATGTCACGCGCTCCGCTTGGTCTGTCCCGCATTTTATCGAGGATAGTGAAATCCTCATAGAGGCAGCGAAGAAATTAACCCGTGGTGAACTTGCCAAATTGATGAAAATAAGTGATCGGCTGGCTGATCTGAATTACAACCGTTACCGGTCTTTCACCACCCCATTCACACCCGCAAATTCACGGCAAGCGGTTTTTGCCTTCACCGGTGATACCTATGTGGGGTTACAGGCAGGCACATTGAGCGAGGATGACCTGAGTTACGCGCAGGATCATTACCGGATTCTATCGGGCCTTTATGGATTGCTCAGACCATTGGATTTGATGCAGCCATATCGTCTGGAAATGGGCAAAAAGATTATCACTGACCGGGGCCGCAATCTCTATGAATTCTGGGGTGATCAGCTAACCGATGAGATTAACGGGATTATGAAAGCCCAGAAGACGGAAATTCTGGTCAATTGCGCTTCCAAAGAATATTTCAAGGCGGTCAAAGAAGATATGCTGGACGGGCGGATCATCACCCCGATCTTCAAGGAAGTGAAAGAGGGTCACGCAAGGGTGTTGAGCATATTTGCCAAAAAAGCCCGTGGCATGATGACAAGATATATCATCCAGAACCGACTGGAAAAATTTGAAGACCTGAAGAATTTTGATCTGGGCGGTTATAAATTCCAGCCAACATTATCAGACCATAAAACATTGGAATTCCACAGGATGATGGGATAGCGCCTTATGGTG
>DAOWHQ010000271.1:0-3222 GCA_030641355.1 Alphaproteobacteria bacterium | reverse complement strand
CTTTGGATTTCGACATTTTCTGGCCTTCTGCATCGCGTACCAGGCCATGTACATAAACTTCACGAAAGGGTACGTCGCCCATGAATTTCAGGCCCATCATGATCATACGTGCGACCCAGAAGAAAATAATATCAAAGCCCGTGACCAGAACATCGGTCTTGTAATGTTTTTTTAGTTCCGGCGTTTCATCGGGCCAGCCTAATGTGCCAATGGGCCAGAGGGCTGATGAAAACCATGTGTCGAGCACATCTGGATCACGGATCAACGGCGTATCTTCACCGTAATGAGCACGCGCTTCGGCGGCGGCGTCTTCTTCATTCATACAGACGAAAATTTTGCCATCCGGACCATACCATGCCGGAATTTGATGTCCCCACCAAAGCTGGCGTGAAATACACCAAGGCTCAATATTACGCATCCATTCGTAATAGGTCTTTTCCCAGTTTTTCGGAACAAATTTAGTTTTGCCACTTTCAACGGCTTCCAGCGCGGGCTTGGCCATGACGCCGGCATTCACATACCATTGGTCGGTGAGCCACGGTTCTATTGGGACACCGGATCGATCACCATAAGGTACCATATGAACAGTATCTTCAATTTTATCCAATAAGCCCAGAGCATCCATATCGGATACGATCATCTTGCGAACGATAAAACGATCAAGACCACGATATTTTTCCGGCACACCATCATTAGTACAGGCCGCCTCGTCAAAAATGTTGATTTCTTCCAGATCATGACGTTTGCCGACCATATTGTCGTCAAAATCATGGGCCGGCGTAATTTTTACCGCCCCTGAACCTTTTTCAGGATCCGCATGTTCGTCTGCAACCACAATCAGTTTGCGTCCCACCAATGGCAGGGTCAGGCTTTTGCCGATCAAATCTTGGTAACGCTCATCATTGGGGTGGACTGCGACAGCCACATCACCAAGCATGGTTTCAGGCCGCGTTGTGGCAACCGTCAGGAAACGTCCCTTTTCGCCGTCTACGGGGTATTTAAAGTGCCAATAATGGCCATTGACTTCTTTTTGTTCTACCTCAAGGTCGGAAATGGCAGTTTTCAACTTGGGGTCCCAATTGACAAGACGTTTATCTTTGTAAATCAAGCCGACCTTATGAAGTTCCACAAATTTCTTTTGAACCGCACCCGCAAACCCTTCGTCCATGGTAAATCTCTGACGGCTCCAGTCGCAGGACTGGCCGAGGCGGCGCATCTGGTTAAATATTATTCCGCCGGACTCT
The DNA here is from genome assembly GCA_030641355.1 of Alphaproteobacteria bacterium. Taxonomy (GTDB): domain Bacteria; phylum Pseudomonadota; class Alphaproteobacteria; order Sphingomonadales; family Emcibacteraceae; genus Paremcibacter. The sequence continues at coordinate 1,978 of DAOWHQ010000271.1, read as the reverse complement.
TCTTTCCACGTCCAAACCTGCTCGATGAATTTATCCCGGCCCAGATCATGACGGGATATGCCCTCTGCATCCAGCTGACGCTCAACAACCATCTGTGTGGCTATTCCGGCGTGATCCATGCCGGGTTGCCACAAAACATCCTTGCCGCGCATACGCTCAAACCGGATCAAGATATCCTGTAGTGTGTGGTTCAGGGCATGGCCTATATGAAGGCTTCCGGTCACATTGGGTGGCGGCAGGACAATAGTATAGGGTTCGGCGTCCACGCGTCCGGCCTTAAAGGCACCCTTAGCTTCCCAATTGTCATAAATCCGCGTTTCGGCTTCATGACAATCAAATGTTTTTCCCAGCTTTTCAGTCGTTTCCTGATTTTCAGACATTAGGCAATCTTTTTAGGTTAAGTAAAACATGGTTTTAAAAAAAAGAAGAGCCCCTTCAAGGCCCTTCATAATGGATTTCATGTTAGGTCGATATCTTACGGTTTCTTGGTCCGGGCCAACCGAGCTATTTCCTTGGCAACCATCCGTTCGACAACAGGCGGTAGATTACGGTCAAGCCAGTCTTTCAACATAGGTTTAAGCATTTCTCTGACCAGATCTTCCAGCGTGTTTCCAGCGCCCTGGTAACCTGTGGTCAATAAGTCTGACAAAATACCGAATTGATCCATGCTAAAATTTGATGATTCTTCAGTCATTAATACATCTTCCCCACTTGCTGGGTCCACATCATCAATGGGCATATCCATTTCAATTTCAGGCTCAGGCTCTTCTTCTACCTCAGGTTCGGGTTTTTCTGTTATTTCCGGTTCGGGCTCAGGCTCTTCTTCTGGTTCCGGCTCAGGATCATCAAAAAGATTATCTATTGCCTCTTCCGTCAGTTCTAATACTTGTTCTTCTTCTGGCTCGGGCTCGGATGCTGGCTCGGGCTCGGGCTCGGATTCTGGCTCGGGTTTTGCAACCACTTCTTCTTCCACATCATCTTCAGAAATAATTTTCCGAATCGATGCGAGAATTTCTTCCATCGTTGGCTCTTCTTGGCCTTCCGTTTCGCTCATATTCCTGATCCTCGCTTTTGTAAGCGCCATCCCTTGCTTATAAACATTAAAAAGTTCAGTGCATTACATATTATATGCTCTTACACCTTTAGTGCTTTTTGAGCTATTTTCAATAACTATATACCATATATAAAAAAAAACGACCTTATGGAACAAAAATATCCCTAGATCGTTTTAAAATTGTATAAAAATAAGGTTTAAGGTCAATTATTCCTTATTTATTCCCCAGCCAAAAAATTGATTTTCCACATTTTTCCTGTTCCGGTCCGGGTTATAGCGTGACACATTAAGCTGTAGTCCTTCCGCATTCAGTTTGCCAATAGAAGATAAAAGAGTATAGGCCGCAACGGACTGATCTCTTTTAGCCCTAACCAGACTTACCCGTGAATCGAGCAATTCCTGCTCTGCATCGAGCACGTCCAGAGTTGTTCGTGAGCCAACATCGGATTCCTGACGAACCCCTTCAAGGGCGATGTCATTGGCCTCAACCTGATCTTCAGATGAGGCAATACGCGCCGTCGCTTCCCGGTAACCTTCCCAGGAATTCCGCACCAGCTCCACAACTTCGCGTTCCGCAGAGATAGCCTCAAGTCGGCGTTGATTTTCAATCTGGCGTGATTGACGAATATTTGATGACACAGAACCACTCTGATAGAGGGGCATTGTTAACTGGGCAAGCACTTCCCGCGTGGTAGAATTGTCAGTTGCGCTAAAATTTTCCCAGCTTTTACTTACCCGCGCGATCACATCCACCGAGGGGCCTAAACCGCCATATTGTTTTTTAACATTATAGCGTGCGGCTTTTTCAGTATAGTGCGCGGCTTGCAGTAACGGGTTATTACTTTTGGCAAATTCCTGCGCGGCTTCCTCAGATGCGGGCATAGCCGGCAAGCTTTCAGGCCAAGAAAGGTCCGCCGATGCATT
>DAOWHQ010000069.1:0-10925 GCA_030641355.1 Alphaproteobacteria bacterium | reverse complement strand
CGGGAATGACGGAGAAGTGTTGAAAGAGCTAATTTTACTCTGTCCCCTCCTCCAACAACCGTAACGGCAATCGTGTCGTATGTTTCTTCTGTTTCAGGACAAAGCTTGTACTCACCGAACGCACCACAGGCAGGCGCATGAGGAAGCCGGTTTGGAATTCTTCGTATTCCTTAATATTGCGGGCAATCACCTTCATCAGGAAATCATAATCGCCGCTCATGGAATAATATTCCAGAACCTCTGGCCGTTCGCAGATGGCGGCGTCGAACTGGTCGAGCATTTCCATCTGATGTTTTTCAAGCATCACATGGGCGAAGGCAATCAGGTGAAATCCGGCTTTTTCGCCGTCTAAAATCGCCGCATAATGGTCAATGATACCTTCATCTTCCAATCGTTTAACCCGCCGCCAACAGGGGGACGGTGACAGGCCGACCTTCTTGGCAAGGTCATGATTGGACAGGCGGCCATTTTCCTGCATGTAACGTAAAATTTTAAAATCAATCTGATCCAACTTAACCAAAGAACAATCCTTCTACTAAATATGGTTTTCTTGAAATAGTCTTGCCCCTTATTGGCATATATTGACCGAAATCGCAAGGACATACCCTATCTTTTAGGCGTATCATCTATTTAACAGGTTAAAGAATATAAACATCAGAGCAAAGACTATGAAAGCATCCGTAATATCCGCTGCTCATCTGGATGATTATCAACTGGATGACAGATATAAGCGGACCGAGGGTCAGGTGTTCCTTACCGGAACGCAAGCCCTTGTGCGCATCCCCATGCTACAGGCACAGGCAGATAAAAAACGCGGTCTGAACACCGCAGGGTTTATTTCCGGCTATCGCGGCTCGCCCCTTGGCAATTATGACCGTGAGCTTTGGAATGCTGAACAGCTTCTGGAAAGCCACAACATCAAATTCAAGCCCGGCATTAACGAGGAACTTGCGGCAACCGCCGTTGTTGGTTCACAACAGGTGGAAACCTCTGGATTTGCAGATTATGACGGGGTTTTTGGTATCTGGTATGGCAAGGGGCCGGGCGTTGATCGGGCCAGTGATGCGCTGAAACACGGTAACAGCTTTGGCTCCTCCCCCCACGGTGGGGTTCTGGTTATCGCGGGCGATGATCACGGCGCGGTATCCAGCAGCATGAACCATCAGAGCGAGCAGATCATGCAGTCGTGGATGATGCCGATACTTGCGCCCTCAAACCTTCTGGATTATATGAATTTTGGACTTTATGCTATTGCATTAAGTCGTTACAGCGGTTGCTGGTCTGGCTTCATTGCCGTAAGTGAGGTTCTGGAAAGCGCGGCCACGGTCAATATGGATATGGTGAAGGATGACTTCATCACACCGGAGCATGAGGGCTATGACAGCGGCGCGTTGCATTATAGGTGGCCCGACCCCATGCCTTTGGTAGAAGGCCGCCTGATAGATCATAAGCTAAAAGCCGTTCATGCTTTCGTCCGCGCTAACCCCATTGATAAGCTGATATGGGATTGCAGTCCGCATTTCAAACAAAAATTACCTTTAGGAATAATCACCTGCGGCAAGGGTTATCTTGACCTGATGCAGGCTTTTTCCAATGCGGGTATTGATCAGGATATGGCTGAGAAAGCAGGGATCTCCATTCATAAAATCGGCCTGACATGGCCTATTGAGCCGGAAGGTATCACCGCTTTTGCCAGACAGTTTGAAAAGATCATAGTCGTGGAAGAAAAACGCAGTTTCGTGGAAAGCCAAATACGCGATATTTTCTATAATTTCCCCTCCGAACAGCGGCCAGTCATCATGGGTAAGAATGATGCAGATGGCGCAAAGATGATTGATCCTGTGGGCGAAATATCACCGGAAGATGTGCTGAAAGCCCTGACACCTCATCTAAAACAAATTGGCCTGACCACGAATATTGACGCCCTGAATAAACAGGCAGACAATAAAATCTCTCAGATACTTGATATTCATGCCAAAGATTTCCGGATACCATATTACTGTTCTGGATGCCCACACAGCACCTCAACCAAGGTTCCCGAAGACAGCCGCGCTATGTCTGGTATCGGCTGTCATTTCATGGCAAACAGCATGGATCGCAGCACCGTATACCTGACCCAGATGGGCGGCGAAGGGGTTAACTGGATCGGTCAAAGCGCCTTCACTCATGAAAAGCATATTTTCCAGAATTTAGGTGACGGAACCTATTATCATTCCGGCCTGCTTGCCATCCGCCAGTCGGTGGCGGCAAAAACCAATATTACCTATAAACTCCTCTATAATGATGCCATTGCCATGACCGGCGGCCAGCCATTAGAAGGTACGTTGACCGTGGATCAGATCAGCCATCAACTTCATAACGAAGGGGTGAAACCGATCTATGTGGTCACGGACGAACCGGAGAAATACAAACATTATGCCAACTTTGCATCGGGGGTTACTATTCACCATCGGGATGAACTGGATGATATTCAACGCAGGCTTCGGGAAATCAAAGGCGTTTCGGCCCTGATATATGATCAGACCTGTGCGGCGGAAAAACGTCGCCGCCGTAAGAAAAAAGAATTTCCTGATCCGCCAAAGCGGGCCTTTATCAATGATCTGGTATGTGAGGGCTGCGGCGATTGCTCGGATGCCTCCAACTGTGTATCCATCGTACCAAAAGAAACCGAATTGGGCCGCAAACGCGCCATAGATCAGTCGAGTTGCAACAAGGATTATTCCTGCGTCAATGGCTTTTGCCCATCATTTGTCACAGTTCATGGCGGCGCTGTGAAGAAAGGCGCACGTACCAACCCTGCTGATTTAATGGGCAATATTCCCCTGCCCATATTAGCCCCCGTTGGCAATAGTTATGACATCATGATCACGGGTATTGGCGGTACGGGCATTGTCACCATCGGCCAGATTATGGTTATGGCGGCACATCTGGAAGGTAAAGGCGCCAGCGTTCTTGACTTCACCGGTTTTGCCCAAAAGGGCGGCTCTGTTATCAGCTATCTTAGATTAACAAACAACGCTAATGATTTAAAAGCAATACGCATTGGCACTGGCGCGGCTGACCTTTTGTTGGGCTGTGATATGGTGGTTGCAGGTAGCCGGGAATCCCTTCGCACCCTGCAAAAAGACAAAACAGCCGTTATTTTGAATACCCAAAAAAACCAAACGGCACAGTTCGTCCTGAACCGGGATGCTGATATTCATGATGACCAGATCATGGGTGCTATTGCATCGGTGGTCGGCGATGTCACTCTTCACAGGATTGATGCAACTAAAATAGCCACGGCAATAATGGGTGACAGCATTGCCACCAATATGTTCCTGTTTGGCTACGCATGGCAGAAAGGCACTGTCCCCTTGACTTTGAAGGCCATATTTCGGGCCATTGAGCTTAATGGGGTGGCCGTGGATGGTAATAAACAGAGCTTTAACTGGGGCCGCATTGCCGCCACGGATTTGGCACTAGTGGAACAGTCCCTGCCCCATCCCATCAAACAGGATGCGCCGCTCACCTCGCTCACGGATATTGTAAAATATCGCGCCAATTACCTGAAAGAATATCAGGATCAGAGCCTCGCTGATAAATACACCCATGCTGTGAATAAAATCCGTGATCTGGAGATAAACCTAGAGGGAGAATCCCTCGACTTATCCAAGGCGGTGGCGCGGAATTATTTCAAGCTTCTGGCCATCAAGGATGAATATGAAGTGGCACGGCTTTATACCAATGGTGAGTTTGAGAAGAAAATAAATCAGCAGTTTGAAGGCGACTTTAAAATTCATTTTCATATGGCCCCGCCGCTTCTGGCGCGCAAGGACAGCAAGGGACATCTACGTAAAATGGAATTTGGTGGCTGGATGTTTAAAGCCCTGAAAATTGTCGCTCGACTTAGAGGATTTCGTGGCACAATATTTGATATCTTTGGCAGAACAAGCGAACGTAAAATGGAGCGAAAACTTGTCTGCGATTATGAAGAAATGCTCCTTGAATTCCATAAAACACTATCCAAAGACAATTTATTTTCCGCAATCGCGCTTGCCTCAACAGCTTCTGAAATAAGGGGTTTTGGACATGTGAAGGAAGAATCCGTTGCAAAATCAACAAAAAATTCCGCTGGGCTATTGAAAGATTACCATTCAGGAGATAAGTATACGGCAGCAGTCGAATAAACAATATTTAAATCTGAGGATAGTAAGATGCAGCCGATCAAACCACGCAATGGTATTTTGAATATCACCCCCTATAAAGCCGGGGATGCCAAGATCGAAGGCTTCGACAGAGTGATCAAACTGGCCTCCAATGAAAGCCCTATGGGGCCAAGTCCAAAGGCTGTGGATGCCATCAATAAAGTGGCATCGGACGGTTTACAGCTATACCCGGACCCCTCTTGCGGTGCCTTACGGCAGGCCATCGGAGAGGTTCATGGTCTTGACCCGGCACAGATTATCTGTTCAAACGGTTCTGAAGAATTGCTTCACCTTATGGCTAAGGGCTATGCCACCATCGGGGATGAGATTATCTATTGCCAATATGGCTTCATTGCCTATCCGATTATAATTCACGGTGTCGGGGCAACGCCGGTTATGGTTCAGGACGAAAATTATACTTCCAGTGTGGATGCCATTCTCGCGGGCGTCACTGACAGGACAAAAATTGTCAATCTTGCGAACCCTAATAATCCAACAGGAACTTACCTTTCCACTAGTGAAGTTAAAAGGCTTCGGGACGGACTGCGGGATGATATTTTATTGGTGCTTGATGCGGCTTATGCGGAATATGTGGACCGGGATGATTATGACAGCGGATTTGACATGGTAGATAACGGTTTGGAAAATACTGTTGTTACCCGAACTTTTTCCAAAATTTATGGACTGGCTGGCGCGCGGATTGGATGGGCTTATGCTCCTAAGAGCGTGTTGGATATATTGCATCGTATCAGAGGAACTTTTAACGTATCCACCCTGTCACAAGCGGCGGCCATTGCCGCTGTCCATGATCAGGATCATATGAAAAAGGCCAAAGCTCATAACCTTAAATGGCTACCGAAAATGTCGGAAAGCCTGGAAGCCCTTGGTATGACCGTCACCCCTAGTCAGGGCAATTTCATTCTTGTTCATTTCCCCGGCGGGCCTGAGCAATCAGTTGCGGCGGATAAATTTCTGCGTTCCAAAGGCATCATTGTTCGGCCTGTGGGAAATTATGATTTGGCGAGTGCCCTGCGGATCACCATTGGTACCGATTCCGAGAATGAGGCCCTGCTCACAGAAATGAGTGCGTTTTTTGCCTAAGTTCTGTAACGGTCAAGCCAGAATGCTATTGCAGTAAAAATTATAAATATGCCTATTGATGATACTGAAGCCAACATTACAGTAAGATTGGGATCAAAAGGCATATTCACTAACATGATATAAAAACCAATCATGCAACCAACAAAAATGATCATGGCGTATTTCCCCATACCTCCTGATGCTGTCGTTGATCGCAGATAGAGGATTAAGGCGCCGATAAGCAAAGAAATTTCCAAAACGACAGTCGCCATAAAATTATTCCACAGGCCAAAACCCACTTTCAGACTGTTATCCCCGAGCAGAGGCAAGTCTGGTGTATGGACGATCAAATCTATAAACCAGTGGGACAAGACTGCTAATGCCATGATGATCGCAACGCGCTTATTATTCCGCCACAGGCCATAAATTACCCCTGCCCATAGAAAAGAGGCGAGCAATCCGTGGGTATAGGGGTAAAAATAAAGTTCAAAATGATTGATGGCCGTGTAATTTTCTACAAGCCTGAATTTCTCAATACCTAAGGGTGCAAAGAAAAAGAACAAATAATCCACAAATTGTACTGCGATAAACAGCATACCCAATGAGGCTTTTTTCTCCACTGACTTTAAGGCAAAACCCGCCGCATAATGCCCAATAAACATATTATTCCCCTTACATATTTAACGAATGTGCGGTGGTATATTTCACCCGCCGTAACGTAAAACTTGAATTTGAAGATGCCACCAAATTATGGCTGAGTAAATGGCGGGACAGGAATATTTCATAATCCTCAATATTCGGCACCATCACCACCAGCATATAATCATAATTGCCCACAACCGCATAACACTCCATGACTTCTGTGCGGGAGGCGATAAACTCCTCAAATTCGATCCTTGTGTCTTCGCCGTGACGCACCAGCCGCAGATTAATCAGCGCGCAAACCTGCATACCGATTTTTTTAGGGTCAAGCAAGGCCACCTGCCCCTGAATGACCCCGACCTCTTCAAGGTTCTTGATGCGCCGCCATACTGATGTGGCAGAAACGCCCGTTTGCTCGGCAATATCCTGATGGGTAAGAGTAGCGTCCCTTTGAATCAGGTTTAATATCCTCACATCAGACTCATCCAGTGAAATTGACATTTCATATTCCTTGCATTTACGAATTAATATTTCAACTTTACCTGATTTTACCTAAAAATAAAAACAATATTTCATCATTTGAGGAGTATAAATACGATCATTAATAACTTAAATATCAGGAGACCAAGATGGCGATATATGAACAGGGTGACAACCCAATGGGCGTGAATGGCTTTGAATTTATCGAATATGCCTCCCCTAACCCAGAAGAACTACGGGACCTGTTCAGGAAACTTGGCTTTAAGGCCGTAGCCCGTCACCGGTCAAAGGATGTTACCCTGTACCGTCAGGGCGATGTTAATTTCCTGATCAATGCGGAACCGGAAAGCTTTGCCCAGCGCTATGCTTTCGCCCATGGGCCAAGCATTTGCTCTATGGCTTTCCGTGTCAAAAATTCAAAACAGGCTTACAAACATGCTCTAGCAAATGGTGGGCAGGCTGTTCCAAGTGATGCGGGGCCTATGGAGCTGAACATCCCCGCCATTGAAGGCATCGGCGGCAGCCGGCTATATCTGGTCGACCGTTATGGCGACCACACCATTTATGATGTTGACTTTGTCCCCTATTCGGATGAGGCAGATATAGAGGTTGATGATTGCGGTATGTTGCTGATTGATCACCTTACCCATAATGTTTATCAGGGTCGGATGTCCTACTGGGCAGAGTTTTATGAGAATATCTTTAATTTTCGCGAGTTGAAACATTTCGACATTGACGGCAAAAAAACCGGACTGACCAGCAAAGCCATGACCAGCCCCTGCGGCAAGATTCACATCCCCCTTAATGAATCCAAGGATGGCAAGTCACAGATCGTTGAGTATCTCACCGAGTATCGCGGTGAAGGCATCCAGCATGTAGCCTTCGGCACCGAGGATATATACAAGACCGTTGACCAGTTACGGGCCAATGAAGTCTCCCTTCAGGATACACTGGATGCCTATTTTGACCTTATTGATGACCGTATTGACAAGCATGATGAGAATATCGAAGAGCTACGCAGACGCCGTATACTCATAGACGGTTCAGAGGCGGAGGGTATTTTGCTACAGATATTCACCGACACCGTGATCGGGCCTATCTTTTTTGAAATGATACAGCGCAAAGGCAATAACGGTTTTGGTGAGGGTAATTTCAAGGCTTTGTTTGAATCCATCGAGCTGGACCAGATGCGGCGCGGTGTTATCTGAAAAAACCCCGGTTCATTACCGGGGCCAAAATAATTCAGTTTGGAAGATATCAGTCTCAGACCATTTTGCAGGCTTCAGGATTACAGTTTGTTGTCAATGACGCGTAATTTACTTCTTCAACACTGGCTTCAGCCATGCGGGTTATTGCGATGATCAGAAAGAGTGAAGCAAGTCCCGCATTTATCAGGCCCCGCACTGATGAGGTTAGTTTACCTCCCAAGCGGTTCGCCTTAATCAGTCCCATAAAACTATAGGGATCGGTTTTACTTATCAGAATGTTGTACATTTCAATTCTCCTATTGATCATCTTAGCTCAGGTTATCCTAGACAGCGGCCTCAATAACAGGGGCTGAATATTGGGCAAATTCCATTTTTTCCTGTGATACACTTCCGGCTGTCAATCCCACTATAATAACGACTGTAGCTAGAGCAAGGTTCCGCAAAACTTCTTTACTTTCTACGCCAACAAAGGATTTGCGCGAGAAACTTGCGCGGCGGCTGTTTTCCTGTTTGTCAGTAACTAGGCCCATAAAGCTGTTTACTTCTATTTCATTTGTAAAAATTGTGGTCATAACTATTCTCCTTAAATTAGGGTTTAAATTTCTTCACCATATCCTCGCTGCTTCTCTGTTGTAGCGACTTGGTGTACTACATATATAGTACACTAGATCAATAAATGTCAACAATAAAAGCTAACTTAAATATTTATCTTTTATTTTCAGATACTTGGAAATATATAAAACCATAATAGAGGTGTATCAGAGGTCTGTTACTTGCCTAAAACTACTGTTATAGGGCGACCCATAGCATATGAGTCGTTAGGTTTCCGTCTGAATTAAGTAAGCTATTAGCTCTCTGGTTCCGATCTTACAAATAGAGAAAAATCTTACTTTCAAAGTGAAAATATTTATACTATTTAAGAACAAACTGATCTACCGTGTGTTTTAATCGGAAGATTATTATTAAATAATAAATTGTAGAGCATTGATATGGTCCAGATGAATCCCAGCACAGCCATTGTAAAGGGCTTAATTAAAAATAATGTTGATACTGTCTTCGGGCTACCCGGCGCGCAGATGTATGACCTGTTTGATGCCTTCTATCAACATAAGGATGAAATCCGTATTATCGGGGCGCGCCATGAACAGGGGCTTGCTTATATGGCCTTTGGCTATGCCCGCTCCACAAACAAACTTGGGGTCTATTCTCCGGTTCCGGGTCCTGGTGTCTTAAACACTACCGCGGCGCTCTGCACAATTTATGGCTCCTCCACATCGGTTTTATGCCTGACCGGAGAAGTGCCAAACAGTTTTAAAGGACAGGGACGCGGGCATCTACATGAATTACCTGACCAACTTTCAATCCTGAAAGGACTGACCAAATGGGCGGCTCATGTGGAAGACCTGACCGAGACCCCTGCCCTGTTGAATGAAGCTATTAGTGCTGCCAGTTCGGGGCGCCATGGGCCGGCATCTTTACAGCTATGCTGGGATGATTTCCGCCGGCCCGTTGAGATGGAAGAGCCATCAAAGGCAGAAATTCCCGGCCCCCCTGCGGTTAATACGGATGAAATAGCAGAGGCCGTCAAGATACTGAAAGAAGCCAAAGCCCCAATGATTTTTGTTGGTAGCGGCGCCCAGCATGCCGGTAAAGAAATCAGCGAGCTGGCCGAATTGCTCGAAGCGCCTGTGGTCGGCTTTCGCGGCGGTCGTGGTATTGTGGGAGATGACAAGGAACTGGGCCTTAATATAGCGTCCGCCTTTAAATTATGGCCGCAAACAGATGTGATTATCGGTATCGGCTCCCGCCTTGAAATTCCTTTCATGCGCTGGGGCGGTTTCATGGAATATATCCGCCGGATGCCGGGTAGAAAATTGATCCGGCTGGATATTGATCCGCTAGAAATGGATAAGCTTGATACAGACGCGCCGGTTGTTGCCGATGCTGTCACGGGCACAAGTGAATTGATCACTGCGCTGATTAAAAATGCTGTTCCGACCTCCGGTCGGCGGGAAAAGATCGCCGATGCTAAGGCACAGTCAGCATTGGAAGTTCAGGAAATTCAACCCCAGCTGGATTATCTCAAGGTTATCCGGGATGTACTACCCCGGGACGGCTTTCTGGTTGATGAGGTCTGCCAGATGGGATTTGCTACACCCTATGGCTTTCCCGTCTATGAGCCGCTGACATTTGTCAGTGGCGGCTATCAGGGGAATCTGGGTTTTGGCTTTCCAACCTCGCTTGGGGTTAAGGTTGCAAACCCGGAAAAGGCTGTAATTTCCATTGCCGGTGACGGTGGCTTTATGTTCGGGGTTCAGGAACTGGCAACTGCCGTACAATATAATATTGCCGTGGTTACAATTATTTTTAATAATTCAGCCTTCGGAAACGTACGTCGTGACCAGAACCTGCAATATAACAGCAACTTGATCGGTTCCGATCTTAATAACCCGGATTTTGTTAAAATGGCCGAAAGCTTTGGGGCTACAGGATACCGCGTTACCAGCCCTGCAGAATTAAAACCTGTATTGGAACGCGCCCTTGCGCTGGGCAAACCAGTTCTAATTGAAGTATTACAGGAAAGAGGCTGTGAAACATCGCCGTGGAAGTTCCTGATGTCATAATCCCTTTAAGTCCTGCTTTTAATTTCACATACAAAAAAGCCATACCGACGTTATGAGTTATGCGGATGTATAATCAATGGAAGACGGATAAAATCAGGCGGGACTTACTCAAGAACAAAAGATATTCCATCAATACAATTCTTATAAAATAAATCTGCATCAGCTTCTTCACTGAAAAACACGCAGACACGAACGGCTTTAAATTTATCGGTTTCCCGTTGAATATGATATGTCTTTTCCGATGGGGGAATACTTATATAAACAACGCCGCGCATCCTGCTGTCTATTTTAAAGACAATTTCCTTGATTTCATTTTCTAATTTATTAACCGTGTCATGGGTAGTGTTATTAAGAATAGAAAGGCTATCCCGCGAAGGCGTTAAGAGTATTCTAGATGAAAATGCAGCATTTGCAGATTCCCTCGGAACCACTTTCAAATATGTTTCCCACTCATATTTTGTGAGAATTTTATGGTTCCTTCTAATATTATATTTTACCAGCTTCTTCGCCATTACATTCTTCCATGTATAATCAACCTCTTTAGATATATATACTTAACTACTATTGTTAAAGTATTAACACCTAAACATTCACCTTGTTTCACGTCAAGGTTTCTTAATCATGACTATTAATTACTGTACAACTAAATGGGGAAAAACTCCAAGAATAATTGCACAATAAAAGAGCTTTTAGCCCTCTAACTT
>DAOWHQ010000082.1:0-16738 GCA_030641355.1 Alphaproteobacteria bacterium | reverse complement strand
GGTCGTGATTTAGTGACGGTATCCTTGATCTTGCCTTCTCAACCAAGGTCAGATCAATTTCCGCCGTTATAACGCCCACGTCCGCACCGCCATCATCTATTATATCGCCCCAAGGGTCAACTAAAAGTGATTGGCCATAAGTATTCCGCTTGTCACCACGGGCGCTCGTATGGCTACCTGTCTGGGCGGGGGCAAAGATAAAGGCACCGTTTTCAATAGCCCGCGCCCGCAGCAGAATGTGCCAGTGGGCTTCTCCGGTCACGGCAGTAAAGGCGGCAGGAACAGCTAACATCTGCGCGCCGGACTGAGAAAGACGGCGGTACAGATGGGGAAAGCGCAGATCATAACATATGCTCAAGCCCATATTGCCCCACGGGGTTGGTGTCACAACGGCCTGTTCCCCCGCCGCGTAAGACCGGGATTCCCGATATTGTTCGCCGCCGGGCAGATCAACATCAAACATATGGATCTTGTCGTAATGGGCGGCAGTTTTTCCATCCGGTGCGATGACAAAACACCGGTTGGCGATCTTGTCACCGGACTTTATGGCCATGGACCCGATCACCAGCCAGATTTTAAGCTCCCGTGCCAAATCCTGAAAGACCGGCAGGCTGGGATCATCGTCTTGGGTATATATTTTGCCGAGCAGGGCGGTACGGTCCAGTTCCAGCAGGGTGGTCATTTCCGGTGTCAGGACCATTTTTGCCCCACGTGCAGCAGCCTCACGTATCAAAGCCTCAGCAGAGGCCATATTCTCTGCCACCTCATTGGTGGATGACATCTGAACCAGACCTACGGTAAATTTATTATGTCGGGATTTTTCAGGCATCACGCCAGCAAAGCGTCCAATGCGCCGGATCTGTCAAGAGCATAAAGATCATCACAGCCGCCCACATGCTGATCGCCGATGAATATCTGTGGCACAGTACGGACCCCATTCGCCCGGTCTTCCATCACTGAGCGCTGATCCGGCTGTCTGCCAACATCAATCTCGTCAAATTTCTGGCCCTTCTTTTTCAACAGGTGTTTTGCACCAATGCAATAGGGGCATAACATCGTCGTATATATGGTAATTTTTTTCATCTGCATCACTTCAGTTTAAATCTACTTCAGCCCTAATATAGGGACGGTGCTATTATAGTTCAAGATGGTTGACAAACCCTTGCAACGGTAATGATTTCCACCCGCCCTGCTCCGGCGCGTTTTAAAGTCTGTGCGCAGGCCCCTACCGTCGCCCCGGTGGTATAAACATCGTCAATCAGAATGACCGGTCGACCCCTGATAATATCGTGATATTTGGCCTTAAACTTAAACGCCCCGGCCACATTTCGCTTGCGATTGCTATGGTTGCCCTGTTGGGGTGGGGTGTGTTTTTCCCGGATAAGCATATCGGTAATATAGTTATATTGTTTTTTGTCCGCAAAAACCTGACCCATGAGCGCCGCTTGATTATAACGGCGTTTGCCAAGACGTTTTTTATGAAGCGGTACGGGGGTTACGATGGCATCGGTCAGGTTAAAAGACCCGTCGGCCTGAAGCAGCAATTGACCGAAAAATTCCGCATAATCCGTACGGTCATTATGCTTGAAAGCAATGATCATTTTCCGGGAGCCGTCATCATAACGCAGCGCCGAACGCGCCCTATCATATGCGGGTTGTTTTATCATACAATCTCCACATAAACTGACATCAGTATGAAAGTCAAAAGGACGCCCACAACAATCACAGGCCGGACCCTGAAGAAAACGCAGATGTTTCCAGCAAGCAGAGCAAAGCCGACCCGTATCCTGTGTCCCTGTGCCACACGACAGACATCGGGGCGGTAATAATTGATCCAACAGCCGTCGGCACCATTTTGGAATAACATTCATTTGGGTCTTTTCCCCTTGCGGCAAAAATGCCATATAGTCAGTATGACAAAAACTGATCCTTCTGACAATCCGGCATTTATCTTTGATCGGCGGGCTTTGCGCCGTAACCGTGACCGGGCGGCAAAAACTTTCGCAGACCATGACTTTCTGATGCGGGAAGTGGCCGCGCGTCTTTATGATAAATACCGCGATATCAACCGGAAATTTATGCATATATTGGATTTGGGCTGTCACGGCGACGAATTATCCGCCATGCTGAAAGATAAGTTTATCATCCGCCAAGACCTGTCGCGGAATTTTCTAATGTCCGGTGACAACATAGCAGTGCAGGCGGATGAGGAATTTCTGCCCTACAAACCCGGTTCACTGGATTTGGTCTTAAGCAATCTAAGTCTGCATTGGGTCAATGACCTGCCCGGCTGTCTCGCCCAGATCAAACAAACTTTAAAGCCCGACGGATTATTCCTCAGTGCGATGTTTGGCGGTGAGACGCTGACCGAATTGCGCCAATGTCTTATGGAAGCTGAGATCAATATCAGCGGCGGCGCCAGCCCGCGCATATCACCCTTTGTAGATGTGCGAGATGCGGGCAGCTTACTGCAACGGGCCGGATTTGCCCTGCCCGTGGTCGATACTGACCGGATCACAGTTACTTATGAAAACGCCTTCAAGCTGATGCAGGAATTAAAGAATATGGGCGAGGGCAACATCCTCACCAAACGAACGCAGGGCCTGACCTCACCACGCATTATGTTGGAATGTGCCAAAATCTACCATGAAAAATTCGCCGACCCACGGGGCCGGATCACTGTCACTTTCGACATCATATACATGATGGGCTGGTCCCCCCACGAAAGCCAGCAACAGCCCCTGAAACCCGGACAGGGCAAGGTTAGTATGACGGATGTATTTGGGGACAAGGGTTAGTAACCCCAATCACACAAAATCGCGGATCATGGCAATCAGCGGCTCGTCGGCAGGGGGCATGGAGTATTTTGACAGATCCTGTATCCTGACCCATTTCAAATTCTGGCCTTCTTGTGCGGTGAGGATGCCGTCCCACTGGCGGCACAAAAAAGTTGGCATCAGCAGATGGAAATCTTCGTAAGTATGGGAGGCAAAAACGAACGGCGCGAGACAGGCTTCGGTCACGTCGATATTCAGCTCCTCATTCAATTCGCGGATCAGAGCGCGTTCCGGGGTTTCGCCCGCCTCGACCTTGCCGCCGGGAAATTCCCATAATCCGGCCATGCTTTTGCCTTGTGGTCTTTGGGCCAGCAAAATTCTGCCATCGATATCAATCATGATCACCGCCGAAACCAGTAGCAGTTTCACGGGGCCGGTGGCGCGGCCCGGTACATCAGGGCAAAGTTGGCTCATTTCATATCCCAGTCTTCTATTTTAAGGCGGTAAAATTCATCGCAACCCTGCTGATGGCCACAGCGGGCATATTGCGCGGGGGTTTCGCCGTGATGTTTAAAGCCGACCTTTTCAAGAATCCGGCGCGAGCCCTTATTGGTCGTGGCGGTCTGGGCAACGAAGGAAAGAATAACCCCGCCCTTAAATCCGGCATCTATCACCGCTTTCAACAGTTCCGTGCCGTAACCCTGCCCCCAGAAATCAGGGTGCATCCAATAGCCAATTTCAGTTTCCAGCGTTTCAGAAAAAACCCTGATTCCGCCCATATGCCTGCCGGTTTGTTTATTAATCATGGAATATCGCGGCGAGCTGCCATCCATAAATTGCTCGATCGCCTCGGCAATAAATTTCTTGCTGTCATAGCGGGTATAGGGGAAGGGGATATTGGTTGACAGCCATTTTGTCACTTCCCAATCGCCCAGAATTTCCATATGGGAATCAAGTTCCCATTGCTCATAACAGCGCAGAACCATTCTTTTTGTCTCGATTCTGTCGGGAAATGGCATGGCTCTAGCTCCGGTAATCGGCGTTAATATCGATATAACCATGGGTCAGGTCACAAGTCCAGACCTGTGCCATGCCGCCACCCACTCCCACATCAACGGTAATTTCAATATCTTGTCCTTTTAAGTGGCGCGTGCAGGCGGCTTCGTCATATTCCGCCACCGCCATGCCCTGCTCGGTCACTTTCTGTTCGCCGATGATAATTTCCAGCGCATCCCGGTCTGCGGCCTCGCCCGCCTTGCCGACGGCCATTACAATCCGGCCCCAGTTGGCGTCTTCTCCGGCGATGGCGGTTTTAACCAAGGGCGAATTGGCGATGCTAAAGGCGATGACCTTGGCAGCGCGATTATCCTCGGCCCCCGTGACAGTGATGGCGATAAATTTGCTGGCGCCTTCGCCGTCCCGAACCACCTGATGAGCGAGATCCCGCGATAGGTCTTCAAATGCGGCACGGAATTGAGCGAGGGCAGGATCGCTCACGTCCGTTATCGCGCCCACATCCGCCGTTCCGGTGGCAAAGGCCAAAAGCGTGTCCGAAGTGGAGGTATCGCTGTCCACCGTGATGGCGTTAAAAGACTTATCAGCAGCCTCAACCAATATGGCCTGAAGAATATCCTGCGGCAGGTCTGCATCGGTAAAGATATAGGCCAGCATGGTCGCCATATCGGGGGCGATCATGCCGGAGCCCTTGGCAAAGCCGTTGATTTTCACTTGCTTGCCATTGATGGTCGCGGTCCGTGTTGCCCCCTTGGCAAAGGTATCCGTGGTCAGGATTGCTTTTGCAGCCGAAGCCCAGCCGCCGCCGGAGAGATTTTGAACAATTGCACCCATATGAGCATTAATTTTATCCCCGTCCAGAACCTCGCCGATCACGCCGGTGGAGGAGACATAGACCTGATCACCCTCACAGCCGATTTTTTTCGCCAGCATATTCACTGTTGACGTCATGGCCGCGTCCCCGGCTTTACCGGTGAAAGCATTAGCATTTCCAGCATTGACCAGCAGGGCGCGGGCGGGTTTTCCCGTAGCAAGGTTGTTACGGCATAACCCCACCGGCGCGGAAGAGGTGCGCGACCGGGTCAGAACTCCTGCCACAGCAGCCCCTTGGGGAAAAGAAATACAGAGCAAATCATCCCGGTTCTGATATTTCATTGCCGTTGCTGCCGTTGCCAACAGTACCCCGTCTATTTCCGGAAATTCTGGAAAAGCACTTGGTGCCAAGGGTGATATTTTTTCTATTTTTGCCATTATTTTTAACGCGCCTTAAGAGGTCAAATTTTCTGTTTCTTATCAAACATATAAACCCGCGATGAGAATATTGTCCATTATTTACGTAAAATAATGATATATCTGCTTTTTTATGACCCCTTTATGATGATCAGTCATTGACAGACAGGCGGTACGCACTTATCTGTTCTTAAGTAATTTTTGATGGGCCGGGATGATAATAATACCCCAGTGAGGCCATGGTTAAGGAAATAAGATGTTGGGAATGGGCAAAATTGCCAAAAAGATTTTTGGAACCGCCAATGATCGGTATATCAAAAGTCTTCAGCCGCGTATCAATGCCATCAATGCACTGGAAGAAGATATCCAGAAACTATCCGATGAGGAGCTTCGGGCAAAGACCGAAGACTTCCGCGCACGTCTAAAAGACGGCGCCACATTGGACAGCCTGTTGGTTGAAGCTTTCGCCACCGTGCGCGAAGCCGCAGTGAGAACGCTAGGTCAACGCCATTATGATGTGCAGTTAATCGGCGGTATAGTTCTTCACCAAGGTAAAATATCCGAAATGAAAACCGGCGAGGGTAAAACCCTGGTCTCCACATTATCCGGCTATCTTAACGCACTGCCCGGAGGTGGCGTTCATATTGTTACCGTCAATGACTATCTGGCAAGCCGCGATGCGGAATGGATGGGACAGGTGTTTAAGTTTCTGGGTATGTCAACGGGTTGTATCATTCCAAATATGGATGACGAAAGCCGCAAGGAAGCCTATGCCGCCGATATTACCTATGCCACCAATAATGAGCTAGGCTTTGATTATCTGCGCGATAACATGAAATCCCACCCCGATGGCATGGTGCAAAGACCTCCGATTTTTGCCATTGTGGATGAGGTGGATAGTATCCTGATTGATGAGGCCCGCACGCCCTTGGTGATCTCCGGCCCAACCGAAGATAAATCAGAACTGTATGTTTCCATAAATGGCATCATTCCCGAACTCGCCGATGAAGATTATGAGATTGATGAAAAAACCAAATCGGTTGCTCTGACCGAAGACGGCATGGAACATCTGGAGCAGATCCTGATCAGTCATGATCTGATCACGGGTGATAATATGTATGATTTCGGCAATGTGGCTGTAGTTCACCATGTAAATCAGGCCATGAAGGCACATAAGCTCTTCACCCGCGAGAAAGATTATATCGTCAAGAATAATGAAGTTATTATCATTGATGAATTCACCGGACGTATGATGGAAGGCCGGCGCTATTCCGATGGCCTGCATCAGGCGCTGGAAGCAAAGGAAGGCGCAGAAATTCAGACTGAGAATCAGACTCTGGCCTCGGTCACTTTCCAGAATTACTTCCGCCTCTATCCAAAACTTTCCGGTATGACCGGAACCGCGGCTACAGAAGCCGCCGAATTTGGCGAAATTTATGGTCTGGACGTTATCGAAATTCCTACCAATGTTGCCGTTGGTCGTGCGGATGATGATGATGAAATTTACCGTACATCTGAAGAAAAATTTATCGCCATCGTTGAACAGATAGAAATCTGTCAAAAAGCCGGACAACCCATACTGGTCGGAACCGTCAGCATCGAACGCTCCGAATATCTGGCCGATATGCTTAAAAAGCGCAAGGTCAAACATAATGTTCTGAACGCCAAATTCCATGAGCAGGAAGCCTATATCATCGGGCAGGCTGGACGCTTCGGCGCGGTTACCATTGCCACCAATATGGCTGGTCGGGGAACTGATATTCAGCTTGGTGGTAACCTTGATATGCGATTACAGGATGAGGTGGATGATATTGATGAAGCCACCCGCAAAAAAATTACTGCAAAAATTACCGATGAAATCAATGTTGAAAAACAACAGGTTATCGACGCCGGTGGGCTTTATGTTCTGGGTACTGAACGCCATGAAAGCCGCCGTATTGATAATCAGCTTCGTGGTCGGTCCGGACGACAGGGTGATCCGGGTCACTCCAAATTCTTCCTGAGCATGGAAGATGACCTGATGCGTATCTTCGGCGGCGAACGTATGGACAGCCTGATGCAGAAGTTTGGCTTTGAAGAGGGCGAATCCCTGATCCATCCGTGGCTTAACCGCGCCGTGGAGAAGTCTCAGGAAAAGGTCGAGACCAGAAACTATGAAATCCGCAAAAACCTGCTGAAATTTGACAATGTGATGAATGACCAGCGCAAGGCCATTTATGACCAACGCCGGGATGTGATGATCAGTGATGATCTAAGAGAAATTCTGACCGATATGCGTATTCAGGTGGTGGAAGATTTGTCGGCAAACCATATTCCACCCCGCGCCTATCCACAGGATTGGGACGCCGAGGCTATTAGTGAAGAGACAATCCGCATTTTTGGCCGGGATTTCGACTTAAAAGACTGGGTCAAGGAAGAGGGCATTGACGCCGAAGGTTTTGAAGACCGCCTGATTGACGAAACAGATCGCTTTATGGCGAAACGCAGCGCAGACATCGGGCCGGAAATTATGCGGCAGGTGGAACGCACCATGCTGCTGAGAGCTATCGATCATTATTGGAAAGAGCATCTCTCCCAGCTTGATCATTTGCGGCAGGTTATTCAGCTTAGGGCTTATGGTCAGCGCGACCCGCTCAATGAATATAAGACCGAGGCATTTTCCATGTTTGAAAAAATGCTGGATGATACCCGAGACAATGTGGTGACATTATTATCCCATTTTGAGTTCCAGGAAGCAGAACCTCTGCCGGAATTGGAAGAGCCTGATCTTAACGCTTTTGACACCACCCATATTGATGCCAGAACCGGCGAAAATGACAGTGCATCCGGCCTTGATCCCAATAATTCCAAAACATGGAAAAATATGCCGCGCAATAGCCCTTGCCCATGTGGTTCCGGCAAAAAATACAAACATTGCCATGGCAAGATGGTGCCAAAAGTTGGCCGTAATGATCCGTGTCCTTGTGGAACGGGCAAGAAATACAAACATTGTCACGGGGCTTTATAGTTTGACGGGGGATCGCTCCCCCGTGCTCACGCACTCCCCCTCCTCGTATTAACTCGGACAGCCAGTCGGCCTTGCCTCAGACCCTATGTTGTCTTCGGTTATTGAGTCCTTGCCGTATAAATCTAAAAATTTATAATCCGGCTTTACCCATATTGAGGAATTTTTTCCGGCGCAGGTCTTTCAGCTTGTTACCGCTGAGGGCGGACAGCTCGCTGAGGGTGGTTTCCAGCGATTTGCGGATCGTATCCATGGTCAGGGCATGATCCCGGTGCGCACCGCCCACTGGCTCTGGAATAATCTCATCAATTACCTTGAGCTTTAGCAAATCCTGTGCGGTGATTTTCAGGGCATTGGCGGCATCTTCGGCAGTGTCAGAGGTGCGCCATAATATGGAGGCACAGCCTTCCGGTGAAATAACCGAATAAACCGCATGTTCCATCATCAAAACCCGATTACCCGCCGCAAGCGCCACCGCACCACCCGAACCACCTTCACCGACAATGATTGACACCAGCGGCACTTTCAGGCCCAGACAGGCTTCCGTGGAGCGGGCGATGGCTTCGGCCTGCCCGCGCTCCTCGGCCCCAACACCGGGATAAGCACCGGAAGTATCTACCAATGTGATCACCGGAATATCAAACTGTTCAGCCAACTTGAGCAGGCGAACAGTTTTCCGATAGCCTTCGGGCCGCGCCATGCCAAAATTATGTTTGATCCGGCTCTGGGTATCATGGCCTTTCTCATGGCCTATCACCATCACCGACTGGCCCTTGAAACGGCCAAGGCCGCCGGTTATGGCCTCATCATCGGAAAAGGCCCGGTCGCCCGCAAGTGGCATGAAATCCGTAACCAGTTCTTCCACATAATCCTTGAAATGGGGCCGTTCCGGATGGCGGGCAACTTTGATTTTCTGCCACGGGGTGAGCTTGCTATAGGTGTCGCGCAGCAGCTTGTCCCTTTTACCTTCCAGACGCACGACCTCTTCAGCGATATTAATATCTTCGCCGCTTTCAAGGTTCTTCATGTCACGAATCCGGCTTTCCAGCTCGGCAATAGGTTTTTCAAAATCCAGATAGGTCAGCATATAAACTTCTCAAAAAATCACATATATAATTTCATAAACTTTAAGCCGCCCTTATAGCCCTCATTTCATGGCTTGGAAAGAGGATGTTTTTTCTCAACAAGTGATTTTAGCCTTTCTTCCAGAACATGGGTGTAAATCTGGGTCGTGCTAATATCCGAATGACCAAGCATTTTCTGCACCGCCCGCAGGTCCGCACCATGGGCCAGAAGGTGGGTGGCAAAGGCATGGCGCAACACATGGGGCGAGAGATGGCCCGGTAAAATTCCCGCAGCCGCCCCCAGTTGTTTCAACTGTTGGGCAAAACGGTGCCGGGTCAGATGACCCTTGGCGCCGCGCGAGGGAAACAACCATTTTCCATCACTGGATAGCGCCTCAATATAGGTTTCCACCGCCCGGATTGCCCGCGCATTCATCGGTACGAGCCTCTCCTTGTCGCCTTTGCCGCGCACATAAATATACGGTTGACCGCTTCGCACTGCAGCCCGGGGCAGGCTGACCAGCTCCGTAACCCGAAGCCCGGTGGCATAAAGCAGCTCAATCAGAGCGTGGAGCCGGAAGGATTTCAAATCTCCCTGTTGCGCTGCCTGACTTTGCGCTTGTGCCAGAAGGTTGCTGACCTGTTTTTCGCTGAGCAGTTTGGGCAGGGTCTGGCCCAGCCTCGGGCTATCAATACCCAGGGGCGGATTATCATCCCGGATGCCCTCAGCATATAGAAATTTGTAAAACTGCCTTAAACTGGATAATTTGCGGGCCTGAGTTCGGGGGGCCAGACCCCGGGCCTGTAATAGTTTCAGATAATCCCGCAGATGATCCCGGCTGATGTCTTTCAGGGGGGTATTGTTATTCTCTGACAGGTGGCTCAGGTCGCGTTCATAGGATTCAAGTGTATTTTGCGAAGCGCCTCTTTCCGCGCCCAGCATTTCGAGAAACTGACTGATCAAGATGCGGTCAGAAGCCATTGTTCGCTAATATTTCGAGGGCGAGGTTATGTGCATCCGCCTCCAGCTCCACCGACCTGAGCGCCCGTATCACAGCACTGGCACCCGTGGGGTCAAGATAAGATACCCCGCCTTCCGCCGCAATCAGGCTGAGCAGGATCGTCTCGCCATGACTTTTCTCTGCCACTGATTTTATCAGGTTGCGCCAGACCGCCACCGGAATCGGATGACTTTTTTCATGGGCGAGAGGGCCGATAAGTTCCTGCCACATGGATTCTGGAACCTTCATACCCAGCGCTTCTACCACGGAATAAAATAATGAGGCTTTCTCTTTGCGTTGTTCGGGCGATAAAACCATCTGCCCGTTCCACCATAAATCCAATATGCCCTTCGACCAGGGAATGTCGCCATTGTGATCGGAAACAACCATCATCGGCCAAATATCCACCAGAGCGCGAGTGGCGTCCGCATCGCCGGTGAAGGCCGCGGACCGGACAAAGCCATACCATTCTCTGGCCTTGCTATCATCACCCGCCAACATCAGGGCGCGGGTAATATGATGAGCATGAAACAACAGATCTTCTGACAGCTCCAGAGACTGCACCGTGCGCGCATTAAGCAGGGCGGCGCGGGGCAAGTCCCGCGTCACTGCCGCCCGGTCCCAGATTTCTTTCAGAATTTCTGCCTTTTTGACATCATTTATCTGTTTAGCAGCAGATTGGTAAAGCAACACATCACCCATCACTGTCTCGTCTGCTCTGGCGATGGTGATGGCATTGTTATATTCATCGCCGGAAAAAATTATATTACTATAGAGCGGGATGATCTTATTAAGCGGGAAAGTTGCCTGAGTATAGCTTTGTGCCGCCGCCATAAGACGGTCTTCCTTTCGCACATTGGCATTACCGGCAAGGGCAAAAAGCACCAGCGCTGGTGCTTCAGCAAACATCGCCGCTTCAATGGGAATCTCCAGTACGGACATAAGGCTGTATGTCATAGGGTCAAGCTGATCAATGCCCGATGATATTGTCTGATCATTATCACCATCATCCCCATTCAGGGATAATTTATTAATCAGGTCATAAAAAATAAAATCTGTTTTGCCCTGCTCTATGAGCAGCTCAACGGTCAGGGCCGCCCCTTCCGAATTCCCTTCCATGGCCTGACAATAGGCCAACAGCTTCAGCCAGTAATGGTCGGTTATATCATCATCCATGGCCTGTCGGGCCAGTCCACAGGCCGCGGAAATATCGCCCGCCATAAGCATCAGATCACTGGTCTTGCGCGATCCGGCATAGGAATCCCGTGGCAATAATTTCAAAAAGGATACTAGGGTATTCAGGTCACCCCTCTCGCTAATTTTCTGTATTTTTAGGGCTAAAAACCGCGACAGCTCATCAGAGCTAATCTCTTGTGGGGTGATCTCTTCCGGCTCTGTTTGTTCGGGCTGTTCAGCCTCACCTTCGAAAGGCGGTACGACATCCTGCGGGCTTTCTTCGGATTCTGCAACCGCAATTGTGGGAACAGCAGCCGCTGATAGCAGCAGTCTTTTTGTCAGGGATTCCATGACCGGCGACCTGACCGGAACTATCAGTATAGACAATAGCTCTTCGATGCGCTCCCGCTCAGAACCCCGCCACAGGTTTGTGGCAAAGCCGCCGGTTTTTTCGCCCATCAGGCCTTTTTCTGCGGCGATGGTTTCAACGATTTCTATAGTTTCAACTTCCAGCTCATCCGGTTCTATCGACTCCCCGGTCTGTTGATCTTCGTCAACCGCTTGGTCCTGTGCATCCGATGTTGGGCTTTTTGGTAGTTCTTTACCCGGAATATAGGGGCCGGGCTCGCCTGCGGGAAATAATATGGATCGGGGTATTTTATCCGCAGGGACAACTTCCTTCTGCACCTCTTCCTGAGTTACAGGCGCGGCTTCCTCTGGCCCTTCCTGCCCGGCTAAAAGAGGGGCTGAACCCAATATGATACTTCCGGTTGCGGCGATAAGGGTGGGAATTAAGAACTGTTTACGGGTCATATTTTTACCGATCAATTTTAGAGGCCTTCACGTGATATTCATTGCGGAAACCTGTCATCAGGCAGGGTTTTCTCCACATGCTCTTTCGGAGGCTCTATATCCACTGTCATCAAATATATCGCCCCGACCGCGATACCCGACAGAATTAGAAATATAATCGTTGACCAAACTTTACCCATTTTTCGTGACTTTCCCTCGTAATTACTTATTACCGCGCATACTAACCATCTCTTGGGCAATGGTAAAGTACGCTCTCATATTCATGGTATAGTTTAAAATAATTATGGTTATTTAATGACTTTCTATATATCAAAGCTCAAAAGCCATGTTAATAGTAGGCTAAGATGAAAC
The DNA here is from genome assembly GCA_030641355.1 of Alphaproteobacteria bacterium. Taxonomy (GTDB): domain Bacteria; phylum Pseudomonadota; class Alphaproteobacteria; order Sphingomonadales; family Emcibacteraceae; genus Paremcibacter. Next base: position 4,308 of record DAOWHQ010000082.1, on the reverse strand, counting down.
GTATACAAAAAACCAAAATTAAATCACCGGCCTCCCGATTAAGATATCCCTTAACCAAAAGCATCTCTTTAATTGGTCTTATGGGGTCCGGAAAAACCACTGTTGGTGTCCGTCTGGCGCGGAAGCTTGGCATTGCTTTTGTTGATTCCGATGCAGAAATTGAAATCGCCGCCGATCACACGGTAAGTGAAATCTTTGAAAAATTCGGCGAAGAGGATTTCAGGGACGGCGAAAGAAAAGTTATCAGCCGACTGATTTCCAACAAACCTAATGTGCTAGGTACGGGAGGCGGCGCTTTCATGGATCGGGAAACCCGTAAAAAACTAAAAGAAAAAACCATCACCATCTGGCTGAAGGCAGATATTGATCATCTGGTGGAACGCACATCCCGGCGCAATACAAGACCCCTGCTGCGCACTGGAAATCCTGAGGAAATATTACGGAAACTGGCCAAAAAGCGTTATCCTGTATATGGTCAAGCCGTCATCACGGTCGAAACCGGTGCCGGACCCCATGAAAAAGTGGTCGGAGACATCATCTGGAAACTCAATCAGTATCTGGCAAAAGAAAAAAAGAAGCAGGACAATGTTAAGTCAAAAAATAACCGTCGCTCTGAAAAATCATAGCTATGACATCCATGTAGGTCTGGGTCTTCTGGATCAGGCCGGAACAGTCATCGCACCGCTGCTGGGCCGCCTCAAAACTGTTATCATCACCGATAACAATGTGGCCGCACACCTGCTGCCCCGTCTTGAGAAATCCTTAAGCGCCGAAAATATTGCTTTTGACAGCATCATTCTGCCCGCCGGAGAAGCAACAAAATCTTTTGACCAGCTGGAAAGCCTGTTAGACCGCTTGCTCGCCCTGAATTTAGAACGCGGCGATAAAATCATCGCCCTTGGCGGCGGGGTCATCGGTGATCTGGTTGGATTTGCTGCCAGTATTTATCTGCGTGGAATCGGATTCATTCAAATCCCGACCACTCTTCTGGCTCAGGTCGACAGCTCAGTCGGCGGCAAAACCGGCATAAACAGCCCCCGGGGCAAAAACCTGATCGGCAGCTTTCATCAACCTGATCTGGTGATAACGGATGTGAGCACATTAGACAGCCTGCCAAAAAGACAGCTTCTCAGCGGCTATGCGGAGGTGGTCAAATATGCCCTGATCGGGGACAGTGATTTTTTCCTATGGCTGGAGAAAAATAGTACCAAGATAATTGGCGGTGACCATGAGGCACAGACAGAAGCCATTATCACCTGCTGCCGGGCCAAAGCCGCCATCGTGGCTGAGGATGAAAAAGAAAAGGGCGTTCGGGCCCTGCTGAATTTAGGTCATACCTTTGGCCATGCTCTGGAAGCAGAGGTGGGATATACCGATCATCTTTTTCATGGTGAAGCCGTTGCTATCGGCATGGTCATGGCTTTTGACCTGTCCGTCAAAATGGGGCTATGCCCGGAACGTGATGCCGTTAAAGTCAAACAGCATCTGGAAAAGCTATCCCTGCCCACCCGGATCAGCAATGTGGATCACCCGATCGCCAAAATAGAAATGACGGCGGCGCGGCTGTTTGATCATACCCTGCATGATAAAAAACTTTCCTGTGGTCAGGTAACTTTTGTGATAACATCAGGAATCGGCAAGGCTTTTTTAAGCCGCGATATAAACCCCCGGGACGTTAAACATATTTTTCAACTGGCATTAGATTAAATGATCCTCTCAGAACTTCTTATCTTTTCCGCTATAATATTTTTCCTGATTTTATTGGGCGGGTTTTTTTCCGGCGCAGAAACCTCCCTGACCGCCACATCCGCTTCGCGCATTCACCGCATGGCCCAGGGTGGCAACAAACGGGCAGGGCTTGTGGAACGGCTGATGGATAAACCTGAGAAACTTATTGGGGCTATTCTTCTGGGTAATAATCTGGTGAATATTCTGGCCTCTGCCATGACAACAGCATTGTTTATCCGGCTATTTGGTGAGATTGGCGTCATCTATGCCACCTTGGTTATAACATTTCTGGTTTTGGTTTTTGCCGAAGTTCTACCCAAAACCTATGCCATAACCCATCCTGAAAAAGTGGCTTTAAAAGTAGCCCCTTTTGCCAAATTTTCTGTCATTATTTTCACGCCCTTTGTTACTCTGGTTCAGTTCATCGTAGGCCTGACCCTTAAGTTGTTTGGGATCGATCACGCCCATCATAATATTCTTTCTGCCCATGATGAAATCCGTGGCGCCATTAGCCTGCAGGCCCATGAAGGCGGGCTGATCAAAAATAATAAGGATATGCTCGACAGCATTCTCGACCTGCAGGATGTCCAGCTTGAAGATGTGATGGTACATCGAAAAAACGTCGAAATGATCAATGCGGATGACAGTGCCAAAGATATTTTTGCTCAGGTTGTCTCAAGCCCCTTCACCCGTCTGCCCATGTGGAAAAATGATCCGGATAATATTATCGGCGTCATTCATGCCAAGGAAGTCTTACGGGCAGTAAAATCAAATGACGGCCGTGCAGAAGGACTGGATTTTATCAAGATCGCGGGAGAGCCGTGGTTTGTGCCAGAAACCACCAGCCTGCAGGAACAATTGGCAAAGTTTAGGTCTGCAAAAGCGCATTTTGCGCTGGTGGTTGATGAATATGGTGCCTTCATGGGCGTGATCACCCTGGAAGATATTCTGGAAGAAATCGTCGGCGATATTTATGATGAGCATGATACCCAGCCCACAGATGCAAAAGTCATGCAAAACGGATCGGTCGTGACCAGTGGCGATAGTGCCATCCGTGACCTGAACCGGCAATTTAACTGGGAATTAAACGATGATGTGGCCGTCACAATCGCGGGTTATATCATTGATATTGCCGAAACTATTCCCCTGCCCGGTCAACAGTTTTCCCGAGAGGGTTTTACTTTTGAAGTTCTAAAAAGGCGCCGCAATCAAATTACTTCAATATTGATAACCCCGAAAAAAAAGTGACCCCTCACGGGTCTTGCCGTCGATCCAGCAATTCAGATAATTGTACTATTCGTGATGAGGGGAGTTTGCGGATTTTTTGCGCCATCTGATTAACCAGCGCCACTGCTTCAGCTGATAATCCCGATGTATCCACCGTAATCCGCGGATGGGATAGACGGGCAAGCTGCTCTATTTCCTCCGCATCATCCCAGATCAGTTCAAAATAACGGATCACATGCTGCACCATGGCCCAGGTCGGCTTGCCCCGGTGACCATGTTCCAGCGCCGACAGATAAGCCGGGCTTACATCTAGATCCGCCGCCATCTGTTTCTGGCTAATGCCTTTAGCCTTCCTCAGTTCGCGAATTTTTTTGCCATAGGGTGTCATTAACCTCTGTTCCTTTTCAGCACCACATATAATGCCCCGTCGCCGCCATGCTGCGCACTGGCCGTATAAAAAGACACAACACTGGATGCCAAATGCCCCTGAGACAGCCATCTGGGCACATTTGTTTTCAGAATTCCCCGCGCACGTTCATATTCAGAATAAGACATATCACCATAGTCTGATTTTTTGCCACCCTTGCCTGTTACAACCAGAATGAACCGCTTACCCCGCCTCATGGCATCTTCGATATAGCGATGAAGAGCGGCATACGCCTTATCTTCTGTCATGCCATGAAGATCTATTCTGCCTTCGGGTTTTACCTTGCCACGGTGTAATTTCTGATGCCAGTTATGATCCGCATCCCGCAAACTGAAAGATTGTTCCGTCAAATCCCTGGCCGGGGTCATGCCGTATGACATAACCGGCGCTTCGATATGATAAGCCCGGCGCCGTACTAATGGCGTTGCGGCCCGATTACTATCTAGTTCCGTTACGGTTTCTGTTACTTTTTTCCATAGGTTTTTTTCATCATCCGTCAGAGCGCCCTTTGATTTTTTACGGCTCATTGCAGCCTCTTTTCTGATAAAAGCCGCCCACCAAGCCCCTTAGGAAGCAGAAAATAATACCGGCCACGATCTTTCATAGGGCCGGCCATCAATCCGGCATCTTCGCCAATACCCCAGTAAACATCGGCGCGAACCCGTCCCTTTATCGCCCCGCCGGTATCCTGTGCAATCACCAGCCGTCGAAGAGGGTCAGCAGATTCTGTGGTGGGGTTCAGGTCAAGCCAGACCGGCATCCCCAGCGGCACATATGTCCGGTCAACTGCCAGCGACCTTCCCGCTGTCAATTCCACATTCATTGAGCCGACCGGAGCTTCCCTATCCAAAGGCCGGAAAAAAACATATGATGGGTTTTTCCACATCAGAGCATTAGCTTGGGGTGGGTGATTATTTATCCATTCC
>DAOWHQ010000122.1:0-11892 GCA_030641355.1 Alphaproteobacteria bacterium | reverse complement strand
GCGCTTTATAGTCGGCATAGATATCATTGCGGAATGTTTTACGCGCCCGATCAAAAATACACGCCAGATGGCTGGGCCGCTCACCATCATCAAGGTCTTTCAGCATCTTGAACAGCATATTACAGAAGCCCATCACCGCATTAGTTGGCGTACCATCATCACGGCTCATATAGGGTAGCGCATGATAGGCGCGGAATATGAATCCCGATCCGTCGATGAGATAAAGATGTTTGCCACTTGCGCTGGATATAGAATCTGTCATAAGTTTACGACCTAAATAGGGAAATCTAATCTGCGCAGGTCTGATAGACAAGGTATTTTTATGACGGATGATCAATTGGCTCTGGAAATTCGGGGCTTAAAGAAAATATATGCCAGCAGCAAAGGTGAGCCCGCCAAGCACGCCCTGAAGGGCATCGACCTGTCCATCCGGCGCGGCAGTATTTTTGGATTGCTCGGCCCCAATGGTGCGGGCAAATCAACCACCATTAATATTCTGGCCGGACTGGTGCGTAAATCTGCGGGAACCGCATCCGTCTGGGGCTTTGATATTGACGAGCAACCGCGCAATGCCAAGGCCAGCATCGGCATCGTGCCGCAGGAAATATATTTTGATGCCTTTTTCTCGCCACGCGAAATGTTGGAATTACAGGCCGGGTTTTACGGTGTTCCCGTATCCGACCGCCGAACGGATGAGATACTGGACGCCATGAGCCTGCTGGATAAGGCAGACAGCTATACCCGCCATTTGTCCGGTGGTATGAAAAGACGACTTCTGGTGGCAAAGGCCATGGTTCATAACCCACCAATATTAGTGCTTGATGAGCCAACCGCAGGGGTCGATGTGGAGCTACGCCAGAATTTATGGGGGTATGTAAGAAAAGTAAACGCACTGGGCGTGACCATCGTACTGACCACCCATTATCTGGAAGAGGCCGAAGAATTATGTGATGAGATTGCCATCATCAATCACGGTGAAGTCGTCGCCTGTGACAGCACCGCAAATCTACTCAGTCAGTTGGATGAAAAGGTGATCACCATCCGGCCTACATCGCCCTTGGCGGCGATGCCGGACAGCTTAAAACAAATCGGTGCGAGCCTGAATGAGGCGGGCGAGATAGTGGTTTGCTTCAGCCCAAGCCACCTGTCCATTGGCAATATCTTGCAGAAAGTACAAAATGCGGCTATTGAAATAGCAGATTTATCAACGCAGGAAAGTGATCTGGAGGATATCTTCCTTCAACTCACCTCCGCAAAGAAAATATAGAGGCCATATGTCAGAATTCCATGATTTTGATGTTTTAGTAATCGGCAGCGGGGCGGCGGGTCTGTCGCTTGGCCTGAAGGTTGCAGATCACGCCCGTGTCGCCATCCTGTCAAAAAACAAACTGCATGAAGGCAGTACCTCATGGGCGCAGGGCGGAATTGCCGCCGTGCTTGATAATCGCGATACCACAGGGGCTCATATTGAGGATACCATGATCGCGGGCGCGGGGCTATGTCACAAGGACACGGTGGAAAATGTCGTGGAAAATGGCCGTGACGCCATCAGCTGGCTGGTGAAACAGGGGGTGGCCTTCACCAAGGATACGGGCGTCAAAAAGGATGTCTTTGTGGACGGTGATTATCACCTGACCAAGGAAGGCGGCCATTCGTTTCGCCGGGTGGTTCATGCTACCGATGCCACCGGACAGGAAGTACAACAATCACTGGAAGCTCAGGCAAGAAATCACCCTAACATCACCCTGTTCGAAAATCATATGACGGTTGATCTGATCAATGATGCTCAAAATGAACGCTGTGTCGGGGCTTATGTTTTTGATACTAAAAACAACCGCATGGATGTATTTCGGGCCAAGGCCACGGTTCTGGCTACGGGCGGAGCGAGCCGGGTGTATCTCTATACCTCCAACCCGGATGGTTCAACGGGTGACGGTATTGCTATGGCGTGGCGGTCTGGTTGTCGGGTCGCAAACATGGAATTTAACCAGTTTCACCCCACCTGCCTCTATCATCCGGAAACCCGCACCTTCCTTCTGACTGAAGCTCTGCGCGGCGAAGGGGCTTACCTGCGCCTGCCAAACGGCGATAGGTTCATGAAACGCTTTGATGAGCGGCTGGAACTGGCCCCGCGTGATATTGTCGCCCGCGCTATCGACCATGAAATGAAACGGCTGGGTCTGGATTGTGTCTATCTGGATATTTCCCACAAGGATGACGGCTTTATCAAGGAACATTTTCCGACCATATATAAACGCTGCCTGAAGCTGGGCTATGACCTGACCAAGCAGCCGATCCCGGTGGTGCCTGCGGCTCATTATACCTGCGGCGGCGTGATGACCGACAAGTCGGGGAAAACCGACATGACAAATCTATATGCCATTGGCGAAGTGGCCCATACCGGTCTTCACGGCGCCAATCGCATGGCAAGCAATTCGCTGTTGGAATGTCTGGTCTATGCGGATGCGGCGGCGATAGAGATTCTGGCTACTATTGGGCAGATAAGCATATCCGGCGATATCGGGCCGTGGGACGCGAGCCGGGTCATGGATAGTGACGAAGATGTTGTCATATCCCATAACTGGAACGAGCTGCGCCATTTCATGTGGGATTATGTGGGCATTGTCCGCACCACGCGGCGGCTGGAACGGGCGGCGCGGCGGGTCGATATGCTGGCCGGAGAAATCCGCGAATATTACAGCCATTTCCGGGTCAGCCCCGATCTGCTGGAACTGCGTAACCTGGTGGTGGTGGCGGATCTGATTATCCGCTCCGCCCTGCTGCGCACAGAAAGCCGGGGGTTGCATTATATGCTGGATTATCCCGATACCGACCCCAATATGGAAGGGCGGGATACCATCCTGAAGCCGCCAAGACGACCATCCTTAAAATAACGCCTGACACACTTCTGCCTTAATCAATGAATAGAATCTGTAATTGCTAAATCCCTTTTAGTCAGTTATCGGAAAAAGGCATATACAACCTCTTCCACCCCGTATATTTTCTGGTAACTGGCTATTTTTTTGCCCATCTGGTAATATTGTAAAAAGGGAAATTCTATGAAATTATATGAACTTGTTGGCAAGGATAGAACTCAGGGCTTTAGCCCCTATGTCTGGCGGACACGTATGGCGCTGGCCCATAAGGGGCTTGAGGTGGAAATGATCCCCCTCACCTTCACCGAGATTGCCAATGTGGCAGACGGCATCTCCAAGACCGTGCCCATATTGGAGCATGACGGGTCATATGTTTCCGACAGCTGGAATATCGCCTGTTATCTGGAAGATAGTTTTCCCGACAGCCCGTCACTCTTTGGTGGCGAACAGGGTCAGGCCTATGCCAATTTCTTCAATTTTGTCAGCTTCTATAATCTGCTCGTGCCGCTGTTCCCGGCATTGGTGTTTGACATATTTGAAGGACTGGACGAAAAAGATCAGAATTATTTCCGCCGCAGTCGCGAGGCGCGGCTTGGTAAAAGTCTGGAAGAGGCCCACGCTAATCAGGATCAAGCCCTGCGCGCCTTTCAGAAACAACTCTATCCCTATAATGCCACCCTGAAAACCCAAGCCTTCCTGAGTGGCTCGCGCCCGGCCTATGTGGATTATATCATGTATGGCCTGTTTCAATGGGCCAAGGGGGTCAGTGCGCTCACGCTGCTCTCAGACGATGAGCCACTATACCAATGGCGCACCCGCATGGATGAGCTTTACGACGGGTTGGGACAAGTTATTAAGGCAAAGAGCTAAATTTGGATATTTTTGCCTTTGACCCTTGAATTTTATACCCCACATTCCATATTTGATTAAATTATAGCGTAGGGTAGCAAAAACATGACAACCAAGACAAATTCAGAAAACATAGAAAAACACGGCTTTCAGGCCGAGGTCTCCAGACTTTTACATATGATGGTCCATTCGGTCTATTCCGAGCGGGAAATATTCCTGCGCGAATTGATCTCCAATGCCTCAGATGCCTGTGACAAGCTGCGCTACGAAGCCCTGACCAAACCGGATTTGATCAAAGACGATCCCGAATTTAATGTCACCATAACACTTGATAGCAAGGCGGGTACCCTGACCCTGTCCGATAATGGTATCGGCATGAATCATGATGACCTTATCTCTCATCTTGGTACCATTGCCCGTTCCGGCACCTCCGCCTTTATGGATAAAATGTCCGGCGATGACACCAAAGACGTCAATATGATCGGCCAGTTCGGCGTCGGTTTTTATTCGGTCTTTATGGTATCCGATAATATTCAGGTTATCAGCCGTAAAGCTGGTGAGGAAGAAAGCTGGGCGTGGAAGTCAGACGGTATCGGCGAATATACATTATCCCCTGCGGATAAGGCCAGCCGTGGTACGGATATTACCCTTCATATCAAGGAAGATGCACGAGAGTTTCTCGAAGAATTCCGCATCCGGTCGATTATCAAAACCTATTCCGATCATATTGCCATTCCCATCACCCTGAATTTTACCAAGGAAGATGAAGAACAGTCTGAAAAAATCAATGAAGGTACTGCCCTGTGGGTACGACCAAAGTCAGAGATTACTGACGAGCAATATAAAGAATTTTATCATCATGTGAGCCATGCCATGGATGACCCGTGGATGACGCTTCATTATAAGGCCGAAGGGGTGATTGAATATTCTGTTCTCATGTATGTGCCGAGCCAGCCGCCTATGGATCTGTTTGATCCGGCCCGCAAAACCCGCACGAAACTTTATGTCAAACGGGTCTTCATCACAGACGATTGCGAAGACCTGATCCCCAGTTACCTGCGTTTCATGCGCGGAATTGTCGACAGCGAAGACCTGCCACTTAATATCAGCCGGGAAATGCTACAGAATAACCCGGTGATGACCAAAATCAGAGACGCCGTCACCAAAAAAATTCTGTCTGAACTCGACAAGAAAGCTGCCAAAGACCCTGAGGCATATGCCGACTTCTGGAAATCTTTCGGTCCGGTCCTGAAAGAAGGTATCTATGAGGATTTCTCCCGCCGTGATCAACTGTTGAAACTGGCCCGTTTTGAAAGTGCTGGAAATCAAGGCCTACAGAGCCTTGAGGATTATGTGGGCCGCATGAAAGAGGGTCAGGAAAATATCTATTATATCACCGGCGACAGCCTGGACGTTGCCAAGCGCTCACCCCAACTGGAGGGCTTTAAAGCCAAGGGTATCGAAGTGTTGTTCCTCACCGATGCGGTCGATGATTTCTGGCTCCAGATGGTACCGGACTATGATGGCAAGAAATTCCAGTCCGTCACCCGCGGCTCTGCAGATCTTGGCGATAAAAAAGACGGTGACGACAAACAAGATGAAAAAACCACGCCGGAAATGGCTGCCCTGATTGGAATATTGAAAGCAAACCTGGAAGGGTCGGTCAAGGATGTCCGCCTGTCCAGCCGCCTGACCGATAGTGCGGTCTGTCTTGTCGCTGATGACGGCGATATGGATATTCACCTGCAAAAAATTCTGCAACAGCATCAGCAACTGGACCAAACCACGCTGCGGGTTCTGGAAATTAATGCAGATCACGCGCTGATCAAGGCCATTGGTGCCGCCGCCACGGGAGAAAATTCCATAAATGCCCTGAAGGATGCCTCAAACCTGCTTCTGGATCAGGCCCGAATTATGGAAGGCGACCTTCCGCAAGACCCACAGGCCTTTGTCCAGCGGCTTTCCACAATCATGATGGGGGGGTTAAAGTAATAGCCAACAACCGAACCCTTCTTGGGTGAGGCAAGGCCGCCATAAAATATTTGATGGCGGCCCGAGTTAATACGAGGATAGTGCAAGCGCCGGCGATTGAGGTAAAAACAAAAAAATTACTTTCTCAGCTTAGCTGCCGCGATGATCGGGCCGGTTTCATGGGCCTGTAGCAGCAGCGCATAGGCATCATAATTAACGTCACCAATATCTTTTCTGGACAGGGTCAGCTTGACATCTTCCCCGGTCCATCTGCCGATACGCTTTATGGCCTGCACAACATTGTGATATTTTCTGACCTGACCGCTGAGTTCACCTCTTTTAATATTGACTGTCTTTTCAAAATCATAGCCAACAATCCAGATGGTCGCGGAAGTTTCATTTTCATTTCCGCTGATCCTTAGGTCAATCATACCGCCAGTCAGATCAAAGGTAATATCCAGACCTGTCGGTTGATAATCTCTGGTAGTTTGCCGCACATCCTCGACCATTTTATCAATCAGGTCCTGTCGTGAGCCGATAACGTCATGATCACCCTGAATTATCATTTGCGGCGTGTAAATACCGTTCTTCCCCAGGGTGATATTATACTTTTTCTGCCGGAGGGTACATTCCGGCCTGGCAAGCGTGTCTTCCCAACCCAGATAATTCCAGTAATCAACGGAATAGCTAAGGGCCAGAATATTCTCCTGCTTGCTGAATTCCGTAAGAATATCATCAGCAGGCGGACATAAATTACATCCCTGAGAGGTGAAAAGTTCCACAACAATGAGCGCTTGATCGCTGCTCTTTACCTGTGCCGTCTGCGCATATGAAACGCTAGTCCCCGACAGTAAGAACAGGCAAAGAAAAGATAAAATTCTAGGTATAAGTAAAAATATTTTCATGTGTTCAGATTAACTTATAAAGAAATAAACTACCAATCACACTATAGTGATTTTAGGTTTTAGCCGAATAAAATTATCTGCTCTTGACTATCATTATTAAATAGCTCTAGGGTATGATAGAAAATAAAACCCGACCTATACGAGGTTTAAATCAGAAAAATGCCATTAGTGCAAAAACAAAAATTAACTGTGGGGGCATCAATCACTGAAAGCTATCGCTTCCTCACAGGGCATATGCCGCATTTTTGCCGTCTAATCTATGGTCCATTGTTACTCTGGGTAATGGTAAAACTCGCCGAACAAATTCTCATGCGGGAATATGATATCCATATGGATGGTAAATATTTACTGCATCTGTTCACGGCGGCCTTCGCCCTTGTCTGGTATCGGCAATTTTTGTTAGGGGATGATTATGGCAGTTATCGGCTACTGTTAAAAACAGGCTTCACCGGAACCCAGTTTACCTTAAAGCGTTTCGGACGCAGCATTGTCAGGGTGGTTGTGATTACTCTGGCCCTGTTGATCCCCGCGATGATCATTTCTATCATCCTGTTGATCTATTATCAGAACCGTGGCCTGCCATTTTCTGATAGCGTTATACGAATGATCGCCATAAAAAGCACTTTCATTATCATGCTAATTCTGTCGCCCATTCTGGTCCGACTGTCTCTCTATACCGCGGGCTTTGCACTGGGACGATCTGAGCTTGGCTTTAAACAGGTTTGGAAGCAGACCCGGGGTTATACCGTGACTTTATGGTGGATCACGATCAGGGGTTTCCTGCCTCTGAGCATATACAGCTATGTAATAAACTGGCTTCTCCATGAGGCCATCAGGAACACATCGGTTAATTATATCATATCAACCTTAATGATAGAGACGCTGTCCGGTATCCTGACCTTTATGGTACTCGCCATTGTGGTCGCCGCTAATGCCGAGGCTTTCCGTATTCTAATCGGGGTCAGAGAGGGCGACCCCGATCACACAGAATAACTTATTCCGCCGCAAGAGAGCGCAGCACATAATGCAGGATGCCGCCGTTAGCGAAATATTCAACCTCATTAGCAGTATCAATGCGGCATAACACGGTGATCTCCTTGGTGGAGCCATCGGCAAAGGTTACTTTCACCGCCACATCCTGACGCGGCGTAATACCATCAGCAATACCCGTAATATCAAAAGTTTCCGTACCCACAAGGCCCAGAGATGTGCGGCTGTCGCCGTCCTTAAACTGCAACGGTAATACACCCATACCCACAAGATTGGACCGGTGAATACGTTCGAAGCTTTCCACCAGAACCGCTTTCACGCCCAGAAGATTAGTCCCCTTGGCCGCCCAGTCACGGCTGGAGCCGGTACCATATTCCTTGCCACCAACAACCACCAGAGCTGTGCCGCTATCCTGATAACGCATGGCCGCATCATAAATGCTGATCACATCACCGGATGGATAATGAGTGGTCCAGCCGCCCTCAGTCCCCGGTGCCATCAGGTTACGCAGGCGGATATTGGCAAAAGTTCCGCGCATCATCACTTCGTGATTGCCGCGCCGTGAGCCATAGCTGTTAAAGTCTTTGCGATCAATACCATTATCCTGAAGATATTTACCCGCCGGACTGTCACCTTTGATGGCGCCCGCCGGAGAGATATGATCGGTTGTGATGCTGTCACCCAACAGGGCCAGCAGGCCCGCGCCTTCGATATTTGAGAAACCGCCTTCAGCTACCTTGCTCATGCCCTCAAAATATGGTGGCAGGCGAATATAAGTAGAATCCTCTTCCCACGTGTAGGTTTCGCCTTCGGCCACATCGATATCCTGCCATTCTTGGGTGCCGGCAAAGACATCCTTATAACGGTCGATAAACATTTCCCGGTTCAGGGACGATGCGATGGCATCGGAAATCTCTTTGTTGCTCGGCCAGATATCCTTCAGGTAAACATCATTACCGTCTTTATCCTGACCCAGAGGATCATTGATGATATCAAACGTCATGGAACCGGCAATGGCATAGGCCACAACCAAGGGCGGTGAGGCCAGATAGTTGGCTTTAATATCCTGTGATATGCGGCCTTCAAAATTCCGGTTGCCGGATAAAACCGACGTGCATACCAGATCATTGGCATTAATTGCCTTGGAAATCGGCGCGGCCAGTGGGCCGGAATTTCCGATACAGGTCGTACAGCCATAACCCACCACATTAAAGCCAAGCGCATCCAGATGTTCCTGCAATCCGGCCTTTGCCAGATATTCCGATACCACTTGTGATCCGGGTGCCAGAGATGCCTTGACCCAAGGCTTCTTGTTCAGGCCCAGCGCATTGGCTTTTTTCGCCACAAGCCCTGCCGCCAGCATAACGCCGGGGTTGGAGGTATTGGTGCACGAGGTAATCGCCGCAATCACCACATCGCCATGACGGATACCATGGTCCGCGCCTTCAGTCTCAAAAGTCGTGGTTTTCTCTTCAAGCTTGCCAAAGTCGGCTAGAACATTATCAAACGCACTGACAGAATTCTTTAAGGCCACCCGATCTTGCGGGCGTTTTGGACCGGATATATTTGGCTCAATGGTTGAAATATCAAGCTCAAGCTTGTCTGAATAAACCGGCTCTGGTGAATTTTCATCAAGCCACATATCCTGTTCTTTGGCATAGGCCTCCACAAGGGCGATATTCTCTTCAGTCCGACCGGAAAGACGCAGGAATTCCAATGTCTGATTTGATACCGGGAAGAAGCCGCAGGTTGCGCCATATTCCGGCGCCATATTAGCAATAGTTGCCTGATCCGCCAGCGTAAGTTCATCCAGCGCACTACCATAAAACTCAACAAATTTACCGACAACACCCAATTCACGCAGCATTTCCACAACCCTGAGCACAAGGTCAGTGGCGGTAATGCCTTCCTGTAATTTTCCGGTCAGTTTAAAACCGACCACTTCAGGAATTAACATAGATACCGGCTGGCCCAGCATGGCGGCTTCGGCTTCGATGCCACCAACGCCCCAACCCAGAACCGCAAGACCGTTGATCATGGTGGTATGGCTGTCCGTACCCACACAGGTATCGGGATAGGCCACGGTGCGGCCATCAATATCTGCGGTCCAGACCGTCTTGGCGATATATTCCAGATTTACCTGATGGCAGATGCCGGTTCCTGGGGGCACGGCGGAGAAATTATCAAAACTTCCCTGTCCCCATTTCAGGAATTGATAGCGTTCCGCGTTACGGGTCATTTCCAGATCAACATTCTGCTTCAGCGCCTGTGCCGTGCCGGCATTATCCACCATAACAGAATGGTCAATCACCAGATCAACCGGGCTGAGCGGATTAATTTTCTGTGGGTCGCCGCCCATATCCTTCATAGCATTACGCATGGCCGCTAAATCAACAACGGCGGGAACGCCGGTAAAATCCTGCATCAAAACACGCGCGGGGCGATATTGAATCTCACGGGTTTCTTTTCCCTGAGTTTTCTGCCAGTCGACAAGGGCCTGCACATCTTGTGTGGAAACCGTAACACCATCCTCATAACGCAGCAAATTTTCAAGCAACACTTTTAAGGTGAAGGGTAAGCGCGATATATCGCCCAATTGTTCTGCGGCGGATTTAAGCGAATAATAATCATATTCTTTGCCATTCACGTCTAATGTCCGACGGGTGCCTAGGGTGTCTTGACCAACTGTTGCCACGGGGATTCTCCTTATGCGTATATATGCTGAAATTCTTTAGCTGTTTCTGCACTAAAATACAGAATTTCTCAAGCAAAAAGGTTGTCAGACAAGCGATTTTAATCAAAAAAACTGATAATTATATATTCGTTAATTAGAATATAATCATTTGTTAATAAATCAAGTTTATATCTTAAATAACGCATGGCGCTCTGGGAAATAAGAGCATTTAACTAGTTGATACATATACATTGTCGGGGAGATCAAATGAATATATTAAACAAAAGTTTCTTTACATTTACCAAAAACTATTCTGACCGAAAGAATATGTGGGTTATTTTCGCGGCTATGTGCGGAAATATGATTTTGCTTATTCTGACCCTTCTTATCTCTGTCCCGACTTTATCGAACTTTATCCTTCTGACCTTAAGTCTAGGCAGTCTGCCGTTTGCCATAGGGTTGTTGGTCTGGTGGCAGTTATTCCAGAATATCGTCGCCGTTGGCATTGTTAGCGCCGGCATAAAAGTGGATTTGAATGAGGCCCTGAACTCACTTCAAAAAGAACAGGCTGAATTAGAACGCCAGAAAAAAGAAGTCCGCAAAATGACCATGAAGGCCGGGCTGGCCACCGAGGTCCAGCATCAGGTTGAGGATGAACTAAAATATCTTAAGGAATTCGCCGGACAGACCAAAACCAGCCTGTTCAAAATGGCGGATTCAATCGATATCGAATTACAGGAAAATATCCAGAGCATCACCGTACAAGCGGAAAAAGCCAACGACATTGCCGCACAGCTAAAAGACTCCGCCATCACCGTAGGCAGCAAGTCAGATGGAGTTGCGGATGGCGCTGCTCAAGCTCTTGAAAATACCACCAATGTCCAGCGCGCCGCAGAAAGCTTAAGCACGGCGGTTATGGAAATCAGCTGCCAGATGGAACAGACAACCGAACTGACCCAGAAAGCGGTGACTATCAGCAACCATACTCAGGAAACCATTTCCGGGCTGGAGGCAGCCGCGCAGGATATTGAAGGCATTATAAGCCTGATCAATAATATTGCCCATCAGACCAATCTGCTCGCCCTTAATGCCAGCATCGAATCCGCACGAGCAGGCGAGGCGGGTAATGGTTTTGCTGTCGTGGCCTCGGAAGTTAAGGAGTTGGCTGGTCAGACCACCCAGTCCATCGACAAAATTACCAACCATATTCACGGGCTACAGTCAAAAGTTAGTGATGCGGTAACGGACATCGACCAGATTAAAAAGAGTATCGACAAAGTACAGGAATCCTCCGACATCATTCGCGAAGAAGTGGAACGACAGGGCTTGGCCACACAGGAAATAGCCACCAGCGTCGCCGAAGCCCGCAACAGTGTTCAGGCCGTGACTGAGGGCGCCCATGACATCTCGGTTGAAGCCACCAGCAATGTGGCCACTGTAGATGAAATCAACCAGATATCAGAAGGGCTGGCCATACAAGTACTCTCCATACGCAATCATATGCTGGACATCGTCAAGATTGCTCTAGACGAAAATGAACGGCGCAGTACAGAACGTATAATTTCATCCATCACCTCTGCCATTGTCATAGACGGCCATGATGAGGTCATCAAAATTCATATTATGG
>DAOWHQ010000207.1:0-5693 GCA_030641355.1 Alphaproteobacteria bacterium | reverse complement strand
AGCGAACCCCTGTCCAGCCCTCATGGTTAAGCCAAAGGCTTACCGGATCATAGAAGAAGTCAACAATAAAACCGGAAAAATCCCGCGCATTTGATGGGCCGAGGAAAGGCATCATGATGTAAGGCCCCTCACTAAAACCCCACACGGCAAATGTTTCGCCAAAGTCTTCGCTATGATGCTCGATGCCCCAATAGGTGGCCGTGTCTAAAATTCCCAGTAATCCGAAGGTGCTATTTATCAGGAAACGCATGAATGTAGTTCCGGCGCGGTCAGCCTCCCCCTGTAGCACATCATTGACAAAAGTAACCGGTTCGCGCCAGTTGGTTACAAAATTCGAAATACCTTTTCGCAGATCTGGTGGCCCGAATTGGCGGTAAAAACGCGCAGCAGGCTCAAGCAGAATTTCGTCAAATCCCTGATTGAAGGAAAAAATTGCCCGATTCATAGGCTCCATCGGGTCATTGGCTTCCAGATATGCAGATAGGGCCTGCGGATCAGAATCCGGCGGACGTTTTGCACATCCAGCCGTTAATAACAGGGCGACAGAAAGCAGTACCACCGCAATATCCCGAAAGGAAAATTTTCTGCTCTTGGGGAAATATCCAAGTAATTCAGTGGTAATTAACATTAAAAAAATCTTTCTGCATCAGCATATGATCAAAGTTGTAGAGTACATAGTATCAATTTGCAATACACGTTAGCTGGTAAATAATAACGATTGCGTTTATTTCAATTCTTTACATTATATAAATATATCTTTATATATAACTTTATAAAGAAAAGGCGTTAAATTGAGTGATGATATTATGGAAATAGGTTTTGACAGAATGTTAAATGCGTTGAGGGCGGTGGGCGAAGAAACCCGCCTGCGTATTTTAGCTCTTTTCAGGACAGGAGAATTAACGGTTACGGAATTGGTAACAATATTAAGGCAAAGCCAGCCGCGTGTTTCTCGCCACCTGAGGCTGTTGTGCGAGGCTGGGCTTCTTGAGCGTTACCGGGAAGGTACATGGATTTTTTACCGCTTGGCGGAAGGGGGGCCGGAAGGCGAGCTTGCCCGCGCCATCATGAAATACATCCCTTTTTCCGAACAGATTCTTACCCATGACAGCGAACGGCTTGATGAGATAAAGGAAGAGCGCAAAGGAAAAGCCCGCCGGTATTTTAGCGAAAATGCCGCTGACTGGGATCGTATTCGCTCACTTTATGTGTCGGAAGAGGATGTGGAGAAAATCCTGCTTGAGGTCACATCTGATATGAAAATTGATGATTTTCTGGATGTCGGTACAGGAACGGGACGCATATTAGAGGTGTTTTCTGACCGTATCGGTCGCGGGACGGGTATTGACCTCAGCCGGGAAATGCTGGCCGTTGCCCGGGTAAATTTGGAAAAAGCAGATGTGCATAATTGTCAGGTTCGGCAGGGGGATATGTATGACCTTGCTCTAACCAGCGGTTCTATGGATTTGATATTAATCCATCAGGTCCTGCATTTTGCTGATGACCCTAGTGCGGCGCTCAAGGAAACAAGCCGACTGCTTCGACGGAATGGTCGGGTGATCGTGGTTGATTTTGCACCCCATAGGCTGGAATATCTGCGCGATGAGCAGGCTCACCGCAGGCTTGGGTTCAAGGACGAGGAAGTCGTGGACTGGCTCGACAATGTTGGCCTGAAAAGTGATAAGGTCATTCATTTGAAAGGTAAAGAACTGGATTTGTCCATCTGGGTCGCCAATAAAATTTAATTATTTAATGAGAATATATTGTGATTAATACTACAAATAACGATCTGTTACGCCCAAGCCTTTTTGCAGCACAGGCAAAAGACATTAACGTCTCTTTTGAATTTTTCCCGCCCAAATCCGAGAAAATGGAAGTGTCGCTTTGGGACAGTATCCGTAAACTGGAACCCCTGCATCCCAAAATGGTCTCGGTGACTTATGGTGCGGGTGGCAGTACACGGGAGCGGACCCACACCACCATTTCACGTATTTTGAAAGAAACTGACCTCATCCCTGCGGCGCACCTAACCTGTGTGGCGGCTACACGTGGCGAGATAGATGATATTGCCCGCGAATATTGGGATATGGGGGTGCGGAATATTGTTGCCCTGCGCGGGGATATGCCCGAAGCCGGAGCGGCTTATGCGCCGCATGATCAGGGTTATATCAATGCGGCTGATTTGGTTGATGGTCTCAAGAAAATTGGTGATTTTCATTTATCCGTTGCCGCTTACCCTGAAAGTCATCCGGATTCGGTTGATCAAAATGCAGATATTGATAACCTGAAGCGTAAGATTGATGCGGGTGCGGATCAGGCCATCACCCAGTATTTCTTTGATGTGGATATGTATTTCCGTTTTATGGACAAGGTTCTGGCGGCAGGAATCTCAGTGCCGATCATTCCGGGCATTATGCCGGTGACTAATTTTGGAATGGCAAAAAATTTCTCCGCCCGTTGCGGCACTAGTATGCCCACATGGCTGGAAAGCCTGTTTGAGGGGCTGGACAGTCGCCCAGACGTCAGACGTCATGTGGCGGCAACTGTGGCGGCGGAACAATGTATGCGACTTTATCAGGGCGGGGTGCGGAATTTCCATTTTTACACCCTGAACCGATCAGAATTGACCACTACCATTTGCCATTTTTTAGGTGTTAGACCCACTGGAGAAGATCTATGAGTAACCGAAGTGAACTGCTGAAAGATGCTATGAAAGACCGGATTCTAGTTCTGGACGGCGCTATGGGCACGATGATCCAGCGTCATAAATTCAGCGAAGAAGATTATCGTGGCGCGCGGTTTAAGGACTGGAAACAGGATGTGAAGGGCAATAATGATCTTCTGACCCTGACTCAACCTGAAGCCATTAAGGATATTCATCGGCAGTATTTTGCTGCCGGGGCAGATTTGGTGGAAACTAATACTTTCAATTCTACCCGTGTCTCCCAAGCCGATTACGGTATGGAAAACCTGGCTTATGAGTTGAATAAGGAGGGCGCACGTATCGCCCGTGAGGTGGCCGATGAGTTCACCGCCAAAGAACCTGACAAGACGCGCTTTGTCATTGGGACCCTTGGGCCGACAAGCCGTACCGCGTCCCTGTCACCGGATGTGAATAATCCTGCTTTCCGTAATGTCACATTTGATGAGTTGGTGGAGAATTATATCGAGGCAACCAAGGGTCTAATGGACGGTGGGGCCGACATGATCATGATTGAAACCATCTTTGATACTTTGAATGCCAAGGCGGCGATATTTGCCATCAAGAAAACCTTCTCGGACATAGGCACGGAATTACCCATTATGATTTCAGGCACTATTACCGATGCCTCTGGCCGCACGTTATCGGGACAAACGGCGGAGGCCTTCTGGTATTCTGTGCGACATGCAAACCCACTCAGCATAGGTTTTAACTGTGCCCTTGGTGCTAAGGATTTGCGCCAGCATATTGTGTCGGTGTCCAAGATTGCCGATTGCAGCGTCTCGGCTCACCCCAATGCGGGACTGCCCAATGAAATGGGGGAATATGATGAAAGCCCCGATGAAATGGCGACCCAGCTTAAGGAATGGGGGACCAGCGGCCTGCTCAATATTGTTGGGGGCTGTTGCGGGACGGAACCTGGTCATATTACGGCCATTGCCGAAGCCGTCAAAGGCGTGAAGCCGCGCCAGATACCAGAAACTGATAGACATATGCGGCTTAGCGGCCTTGAACCATTTGAGGTAATCCAACAATGAAAAAAAGTCCTATTTTTATTAATGTTGGTGAAAGAACCAACGTCACCGGATCGGCAAAATTCAAGAAACTGATTTTGAATGATGATTTTTCAGCCGCCCTTGATGTGGCCCGCCAACAGGTAGAGGCCGGAGCGCAGATCATTGATGTCAATATGGATGAAGCCATGCTCGACAGTGAACAGGCCATGGTCACATTCATGAATTTAATCGCGTCCGAACCGGACATATCCCGTGTGCCGATAATGATCGACAGTTCCAAATGGTCGGTGATTGAAGCCGGCCTGAAATGTGTGCAGGGCAAGGCCGTGGTCAATAGTATCTCCATGAAAGAAGGCCGTGAAGCCTTCATTCATCATGCGACCCTGATCAAGAATTATGGCGCGGCGGCGGTGGTTATGGCCTTTGATGAGCAGGGTCAGGCGGATACATTTGAGCGTAAAGTGGAAATCTGCACCAAGTCTTATGAGATTTTGGTTAATGAGGTGGGTTTCCCGCCGGAAGATATTATCTTTGACCCCAATATTTTCGCGGTCGCCACGGGGATTGAGGAACATAATAATTACGGTGTGGATTTCATCGAAGCCACGCGGAAGATCAAGGAAACGCTGCCCTATTGCCATGTGTCCGGCGGGGTCAGCAATGTATCATTCTCATTCCGTGGTAATAATCCGGTGCGCGAGGCCATGCACAGCGTCTTTCTCTATCACGCCATTCAGGCGGGTATGGATATGGGCATTGTCAATGCGGGCCTGATCACGGTTTATTCCGAAATTGATCCCGAATTGCGCGAGCGTGTTGAAGACGTTATCCTGAACCGGCGCGATGATGCCACCGACCGCCTGATTGATATCGCCGCAAAGTTCAAAGGCGAAAAGGGTGTTCAGCTTACCGAAGACCTGAGCTGGCGCGAGGACACGGTGGAAGAACGCCTGTCCCATTCATTGGTAAAAGGCATTACCGCCTATATCGAGGAAGATACCGAAGAGGCCCGTCAAAAATTTGACATGGCACTTGAAGTGATCGAAGGGCCATTGATGAATGGCATGAATGTGGTTGGAGATCTGTTTGGGAGCGGTCAGATGTTCCTGCCGCAGGTGGTGAAATCGGCGCGGGTGATGAAACAGTCCGTAGCCTATCTGCTGCCATTCATTGAGGCCGAAAAGGCCAAATCAGGCGGCATCAGCACCAAGGGTAAAATCCTGATGGCAACGGTCAAGGGCGATGTTCATGACATTGGCAAGAATATCGTTGGCGTTGTTCTGCAATGTAACAATTACGAGATTGTCGACCTTGGCGTCATGGTGTCTTATGAGAAAATTCTGCAAACGGCGAAGCAGGAAAATGTCGATATCATCGGGCTGTCCGGGCTGATTACGCCGTCACTGGAAGAAATGACACAGGTGGCAACGGAAATGCAGCGCCAGGAATTTGATATTCCGGTCATGGTAGGCGGCGCGACTACTTCCAAAATCCATACCGCCGTCAAGATTGCCCCTCACTATACTCATCCGGTGATCCATGTGCTGGATGCATCGCGGGCGGTGGGCGTTGCCAGTAATCTGCTCAGTGAAACTCTGAAGGCGGATTATGTGGCGGGCGTTGCCAATGAATACCAGGAAATGCGCGACCGTCATGCGCGTGGCAAGAAAAAGAAAAAAGACCGCATTACCATTGGCGAATGTCGGGATAATAAATATCCCATAGACTGGGCAAATTATACGCCACCCAAACCTTCTTTCCTTGGGGTGAAATCCTTTGATGATTATGATCTGGGCAAGCTGGTGGACCGTATTGACTGGACACCGTTTTTCCGTACATGGGAACTGGCAGGCACATACCCAAAAATCCTGCAAGATGAGGTTGTCGGGGAAATTGCCAGCAATCTGTTTGCCGATGCGGAAGCCATGCTCAAGTCCATTCAGGACGAAAAATGGCTGACGGCACGAGCCTCTATT
>DAOWHQ010000152.1:0-6901 GCA_030641355.1 Alphaproteobacteria bacterium | reverse complement strand
TCTTGACGGCAAATATATTTCTGCTGAAGATGTGGGAATGACCGTGGAAGATCTGGAGCTTATTGCTGAGGAAACCCCTCATGTTGCAGGTTTGAACAAGGGCGCTCATGCCAGCGGTGATCCGTCTCCATTTACCGCAGCGGGTGTATATCTTGGCATCAAATCTGCGGTAAAACATAAACTTGGTAAGGATAGTGTCGCTGGGTTAACCGTTGCTGTGCAGGGTGTTGGTCATGTGGGCTATCATTTATGCAAAAAGCTTCATGCGGCGGGTGCAAAGCTTTTGGTGTCTGATATTAATCAGGATTCTGTGAGCCGTGCCGCTTCGGAATTTGGGGCTGAAATTATTGATCTGGACAAAATTTTATTTTCTGACGTTGATGTCTTGTCGCCTTGTGCTTTGGGCGCAATTATCAGTGATGACACGATTGGTCATATCAAGACCAAAATCATTGCCGGAGCCGCTAATAACCAACTGGCCCGTGATGATCATGGACAGGGGCTTATGGACCTTGGCATACTTTATGCGCCGGACTATGTAATTAATGCAGGCGGGATTATTAATGTCGCGGCTGAAACCCGTGGTGCTTATGATGTGGATTGGGTTAATGCCAAGGTTGAAAATATCTATGACAGTCTGAAAGTTATTTTTGAACGGTCAGTATCTGAAAACAGACCCACCAACCAGATTGCCGATGAACTTGCTAATGAGATCATTGATGCCGCCAGAAAATCATAAAATCTGATCAAGAATAGCCCTGAACAGAGGGCTGTTTTTATTATTCAGCTCCAGAATGATATCAAAATGGTTAAAGGTTGGCATATCAACATAAGTTGCCAAATGCCCGGCCTCTTGCCACGCTTTGCTATAATCCTGTGTCTGGCGTTTGAATTCATCCGTTTCATTACCGCCGTAACTGAAAATAACAGGGCAGGCAGAGAGGGGAATATGAAACATAGGGCTTAAAGCGGTGGCATCTTCTTGCGTCATTTGAAGCGGCTCATTAATATAAGTATGTACAAGGGGCTGCAGATCAAATATCCCGCTAACCTCACATGCGCCCTTTATGGGGCAGGATTCATGCCCGTGTTTTGCCCAGTCCATACTTAAAACCTCTGCCACCAAATGTCCTCCGGCGGAGCTGCCGGACAGGGTGATATTATTTTTGTCACCTTTATGGTTTGTAATATTTTTTAATATCCACAAAACCCCGCGCCTGATCTGGTCCACTATTTCAAATAGTGATGCTTGCGGCGCCAGCGTATAATCAAGGGCTATGAATATAATATTATGGTCAGTAAAATTGGGGGCGGCAAATGTGCTTTCAGCTTTTGACAACTCCTGCCAATAGCCGCCGTGGATGAAGATATGAACCGGAAAGGGGCCATTGCCATCAGGGACAAATATGTCCATATAGGAGCGGTCTTCGGGCCCATAATTTCGACATATGGAATGTAGCGTATCATGGGCAATCTGACTTTGATCATCATATTGCTGAAGATAGACAGCCACATCATTAATGCGGGAACTGGGCGAATATTCCAGCTCCAGTTCTTTCTTGCCCATATTACGATAGTAGTACATATTTAAATTTTACAATGTTATTTAGCCGACAGCAATAGCTGAAATACAGTGAGTTAATAGTATGCCTGAATATACCCGTGATTTTTTTCTGAACCTTGATCAAAGGGATGATTTGGCCCTGTTTCGAGATGAATTTTATCTTGCGGAAGGGGTGATATATCTGGATGGTAATTCTTTGGGTGCTATGCCCCTGTCTGCGAAAGACCGCGCCCTTGACGTCGTGACGCGTGAATGGGGGCAGGATTTGATCACAAGCTGGAACAAAAATAACTGGTTTCAGCTTGCTGAAAAAATTGGCGACAAGATTGCAAGCCTGATTGGGGCAGGGCGCGGCGAAGTCGTTGCCTGCGATGCTACGGGAATAAATCTGTATAAGCTGTTATCCATGGCACTTGACCTGCGCCTTGACCGCAAGGTCATCGTTATGGAGGGAAGTAATTTCCCCACGGATAATTACACCGCGCAGGGGCTGATAAAGCAGCTGGACAGAGGTCACGAAATCCGTTTCGCTGAAAAAGATGATATATTGGCGGCAATTACAGAGGATGTTGCCGTAGTGTCCCTGACGCAGGTTCATTATAAGACAGGCCACCTGCTCGACATGAAAGAGATCACGGACAAGGCCCATGAGGTCGGTGCGCTGGTGATCTGGGATCTGTGTCATAGTGCCGGAGCTTTACCAGTTGATTTAAACCGCTGTGATGCCGATTTTGCTCTTGGGTGCGGCTATAAATATCTTAATGGTGGGCCGGGGGCGCCGGCTTTTCTTTTTGTTGCCAAACGCCATCAGGGCAAAGTGACGCAACCACTGACCGGATGGTGGGGCCATGCCGCGCCTTTCACCTTTGAGCAGGATTATCGTCCGGCGGGCAATATTCGACAGATGTTGACAGGAACCCAGCCAATTTTGTCTCTGGCTGTACTTGAGTGTGGACTGGATATTTTTTGTCGGGCGGATATGGCTAAAATACGCGAAAAATCAATGAATTTATGTGATTATTTTATTAATCTTGTGGAACAGCATTGTGGCGAATATGGCCTTGTGCTCGCCACCACACGTCATCGAGAAGGCCGGGGCAGTCAGGTTTCCTTTTGTCATGGGAACGGCTTTGCCATCATGCAGGCCTTAATCGCTGATAATGTCATGGGTGACTTTCGTGCGCCGGATATTGTCCGCTTTGGCTTTACCCCGCTCTATACCCGTTATGTGGATGTGTGGGATGCGGTGATGCGCCTTAAAAATATCATGGAAAATGACCTCTGGAAAAAGCCTGAATATAATCGACTAACTGCTGTGACTTAAGGGTAATTTTGTGGTGTGTTTAACGGCTGTCATGGCGATGGTGGAACTAATTTCCTGCACGCCTTCAATTTGTGATAGCTGATGCCACCATAAATTTTCATATTCCTGAATATCCTTGACCACAATTTTCAACAGAAAATCCACATTACCCATCAGGGTATAACATTCCAGAATTTGTGGAATGTCACGGATTATCTCAATGAAGTTGGGCAGCCTGCGGCCATGGGCGGTCATCTTGACCTGTGCAAAGAGAATGATATCCAGACCGACCTTGTTAGGGTCGAGCAGAGCGATGCGGGCTTTTATGATGCCATCATCCTGAAGTCTTTGGATTCTGCGCCAGCAGACCGACTTTGAGGAGCCGACTTTTTCGGCAATTTCCGCCACCGGCAACATGGCATCTTCCTGTAGCAGGTTCAGTATTTTTTTGTCTAACTCATCCATATTGGTACAATATCCCATTAAATATTAATTATTGAAACTCTTGTGCCGTATATATAGCAAATACGGGGATCAATGGGAAGAAATTTCAATAGAATAGTGGTAAAATTCTTATATAGGAGAATGAAATGGTTCCAAGCAGTGGTAAAAATCTAAATGTTCCAGCCCCCCGCCACAGACCGGGGGAAGAGCCGGAATTTGATGATCTTGATATTCCCAATGCAGGGGCTGTTGCGCGTCCTGATATTCTGACCGATCCAAAAGAGATGTTCACCTATGCCAATACGATGATCCGTGTTTTGAATATGAAAAACAAGGCTGTTGGGGAATGGGACCCGAAATTATCTCCTGATGAAATGCGTAAAGGCCTTACCGATATGCTGACAACCCGCATTTATGAT
The DNA here is from genome assembly GCA_030641355.1 of Alphaproteobacteria bacterium. Lineage (GTDB taxonomy): Bacteria > Pseudomonadota > Alphaproteobacteria > Sphingomonadales > Emcibacteraceae > Paremcibacter. The sequence goes on along the minus strand of DAOWHQ010000152.1, from coordinate 3,171 downwards.
GACCGGATGCAGAATATGCAGCGGGTCGGCAAGATGTCTTTCTACATGAAATCACGTGGTGAAGAGGCCGTTGCGGTGGCTCAGGCCATGGCGCTGGATAAAAAAGATATGCTGTTCCCATCCTATCGTCAGCAGGGCCTGTTGATTTCACGGGGTCGGGATTTGCTGGATATGATGAACCACTGCCTGTCCAATTCCCGTGACAACTGTAAGGGTCGGCAGTTGCCGATCATGTATACTTGGAAAGAGGGGAATTTCTTTTCCATTTCCGGTAATCTGGGCACGCAATTTTGTCAGGCCGTGGGCTGGGCCGTGGCCTCTGCCTATAAAGGCGAAGATGCCATAGCGGCCACATGGGTCGGGGAAGGGACAACAGCAGAATCAGATTTTCATCACGGCATGACCTTTGCCGCTGTCTATAACGCGCCTGTGTTGCTTAATGTGGTCAATAATCAATGGGCAATTTCCAGTTTTCAGGGCTTTGCCGGTGGTGAACGCGCAACATTTGCCAGTCGGGGTATCGGTTATGGTATGCCGGGGCTTAGAGTTGACGGCAATGATTTTCTTGCGGTTTATGCAGCTACAAAATGGGCGGCGGAGCGGGCGCGTAGTGGCGGTGGCCCAACCATGATTGAGCATTTCACCTACCGCGCAGGCGGACATTCCACCAGTGATGATCCCGCAAAATACCGCCCGGAAGACGAGCCGGAAGCCTGGCCCCTTGGTGATCCTGTCGAAAGACTGAAAAATCATTTGATTGAGATTGGCGAATGGTCTGACGAACGCCATGACCAAGCCATCAAAGACATCACCGCAATGGTCACCAAGAAATACAAGGAAGCCGAATCTTACGGCACTTTGAATTCAGGGGCGCGGCCAGAGGTCAGCAGTATGTTTGAAGATGTCTTCAAGGAAATGCCCGATAACCTGCGCCGTCAACGTCAGCAGTTGGGAGTCTAATATGCCTAAAATGAATATGGTACAGGCGATCAATTCGGCTCAGGATGTGATGCTGGAAAAAGACAGTTCGGTCGTGGTTTTCGGCGAAGATGTGGGCTATTTCGGCGGTGTTTTCAACTGCACAGAAGGTCTGCAGAAAAAATATGGTATCCAGAGAGTTTTTGATACACCCATAGCCGAAGGCGGTATCATAGCCCTTGCCATCGGGATGGGGGTCAATGAAATGCGGCCCGTTACTGAAATTCAGTTTTCAGATTATATCTATCCGGCCTTCGATCAGATTGTTTCGGAAGCGGCACGATTACGTTATCGCTCCGGCGGTGAATATTGGGCGCCGATCACCATCCGAACCCCTTGTGGTGGTGGTATTCGCGGCGGGCAGACCCATTCCCAAAGTCCGGAGGGTATATTTACCCATGTGTCGGGGATCAAGACCATCATGCCATCCAACCCTTATGATGCCAAGGGGCTGTTGATCAGCGCCATCGAGGATGATGATCCGACAATCTTTTTTGAGCCAAAGCGGCTTTATAATGGCCCGTTTTATGGCGACCCCAAGGCGCAGGCGCAATCTTGGGATAATCATGCCAAGGGTGATGTCCCCGAAGGACATTACACGATTCCAATCGGCAAAGCCGAAACCATGCGGGCGGGGAATGACCTGACCATCGTGACTTATGGCACCATGGTTCATGTGTCGCTCGCGGCGGCAGAATTATCGGGCTATGACGTGGAGGTTATCGACCTGCGTACGCTCACCCCGCTTGATATTGATCATATTGCCTCATCTGTATGCCGTACGGGGCGGTGTGTCGTAGTTCATGAGGCGACAAAAACCGGTGGCTTTGGTGCAGAGATACTCTCGCAAATTCAGGAAAGCTGTTTCTGGAAACTGGAATCCCCCATACAGCGTGTGGCGGGTTGGGATATTCCTTACCCCCATGCTTTTGAGTGGGAATATTTTCCGGGACAGGAACGGGTGCTGGACGCGATCAAAAAAGTTATGGAGGGTTAAAAAATGGGACAGTATAATTATAAACTTCCTGATCTTGGCGAAGGGCTTGTGGAAGCTGAAATCGCCGACATTCATGTGAAAGTGGGCGATATGGTCACGGAAGACCAGCCCTTGATCGACATGATGACCGACAAGGCCACCGTTGAAATGCCCAGCCCCGTGGATGGAAAAATTCTGTCCATCAGTGGCAACTCCGGTGACATGATCACCGTTGGTTCGGTCATGGTGGTCATAGAGATTGAAGGCGATGGAAACTCAGAAGCGGAGCCTGTCAAATCAGAACCCATTGCAGAACCGGCCCCCGTTAAAGCGGAGCCAGTTGTAAAGACGGCCCCTGTATTGACCGGAACAACAAGTGAGAAGCCTTTAACATCCCCCGCGGTTCGGCGGCGGGCGTTGGAGGAGGGTGTTGACCTTACCCGTGTTCCGGGCAGTGGTCCTGCGGGACGGATCAACCATCAGGATCTGGAAGATTTCATTGCGGCGGGCGGTCGTGCCGGACAACCGGAACAAAAGAACCGCACAGCCATAGAAGAAATTCCGGTGATCGGTATCCGCCGCAAAATCGCGGAAAGGATGGAACTGAGCAAACGCTCTATCCCTCATTATTCCTATGTGGAAGAAGTGGATGTGACAGAAGTTGAAAAACTGCGCGGCTTTCTGAATGACAACCGCACAGAAGATCAGCCGAAATTATCCATCCTGCCCTTCATCATGTTGGCGACCCTCAAGGGTATGGAAAAATTCCCCGAATGTAATTCCCATTATGATCCGGAACATAGTCTTGTTCGGCGATTCTCCGGCGTTCATCTGGGTATCGCCAGCCAGACGCCAAACGGTCTGATGGTTCCTGTGGTAAGTCATGCAGAAAGCCGTGATATATGGGATATGGCGGCGGAGATGATACGCGTGTCCTCTGCGGCCCGTGCGGGCAAGGCCAAGCGGGAAGAATTATCCGGCTCTACCGTTACCATAACCAGCCTCGGCAAGATTGGCGGCATCGTGACGACACCTGTGATTAATTATCCGGAAGTTTGCATCATCGGGGTTAATAAAATCGTCCCGCGGCCTATGGTCATGGGCGGCACGGACATTAAAATTCGTCAGATGATGAATCTGTCCTCGTCTTTTGACCACCGCGTGGTGGACGGGTTTGTTGCCGCCGAACTTATTCAGTATATCAAAGGGGTTTTAGA
>DAOWHQ010000148.1:0-3099 GCA_030641355.1 Alphaproteobacteria bacterium | reverse complement strand
TCTTCGCGCCGCAATTTCCCTATTCCGGCGCGAAGCCAGCTTTTAATTACTTTTGGGGCTGTACCATATAATCTATAAACTCCTTGCTTCCATTTTATAACTCGCAAAGTGTCTACAAATCTAGGGGCTATTCAGACATGGTAATGGGTGGTGATATTACAGTTGTTGAGATCAACAATGCTGATTATGTGGCCTGGGGAGGATGATAGGTATGCACTATGGCGGACCCCATTCGGACCCTAATACCATACAATTAGATTTTCGTTATATGGAAATTCTTTATAATACATTGTTTTATAAGAAAAAATTTGGTGCGCCCGACAGGATTCGAACCTGTGACCTACGGATTAGAAGTCCGTTGCTCTATCCAGCTGAGCTACGGGCGCACATGATATAATTACTGTGAATTAGCCGCGATAGGCAAATACGTCAGCATAGGCTCTTATTCTTACTTTTCTTGCCTTAGGTTCAGTTATCTCATAGGTAATGCCGTTGCGTTTGGCATAGGAGACCGCATCATCCTTTGAGACAAACTTCAGACTGATTTGACCGTTCATATCCGATGAACCAGTCCAGCCCATCAGGGGGTCAAGGTTTTTGCCTTTTTCCGCTATATATTCCAAAATCCAATTGCAGGTATTTTTCATGCCAGACTGCATGGCATTTTTGGTTGGGCAATATATACGGGCCGTCATGTTTTCCACCTGATATTTATTTCGTAAACATTACTTGTCTTTTATCCCAAAGATTATTTAAGGGAAAGTGAAAAAAAACTTATAATGTTTTTTTCTTTATTCTGGAGGCTATAAATAGTGAAAATATCATAATAAAGTGATGATGCTACTGCCCGTGGAATTGGCTATTTTTCGTTAACATTATTGGCCGTAGACCAGACCAAGCAATCCCAGCCCCAGAATAACCCGATATATGACAAAGGGAGTCATGCTGGATTTCTGAAGCCATTTCATCAGCCCCGCAATCGCCAGAAGGGCCGTGATGAAAGACAGCCCCGCGCCCAGAAATATATCCGCGCCCAGCTCCATATCGCCACTTTCTAGCAGTTTCAGGCCTTCTATTGTTCCTGCTGCGAGGATGGTTGGGATGGACATGAGCATGGAAAAACGCGCGGCTTCTGTACGGCTGAAGCCCAGACCCCGTGCTACGGTCATTGTAATGCCGGATCGACTCACACCGGGAATGATGGCCAGAACCTGTGCAAAGCCCATCAGGATGGCCTGCCCATAGCGCAGGTTGGATATTTTCTTTGTAACCGGAGATTTTATGTCCAGAGTGTAGAGCAAAACTCCAAAGATAATGCTGGTCCAGCCAATGATTTCCAAAGTGCGCCAAGTATCATTCCAACCCATTTTAGATACCAGCCAGCCAATGGCAATGATGGGAATGGTTGAAAGGATCAATGCGATCATTAACCGCTTGTCTTGGGTGTTTGCATCTTGTCTCATGGTGACCATATGCCAGAAAGCCATGATCATCCGCATGACATCGGCGCGAAAATACAGAATTACAGCCATCAATGTTCCTACATGAACCCCAACATCCATCAATAGCCCCTGATCCGGCCAGTTGGTTAATTCGGGCACAAGTATAAGGTGGCCCGATGAACTTATGGGCAGGAACTCAGTAATGCCCTGAACAATGGCGAGTACGATAATTTGTAATAATGTCACAGGGACCCCTTAATTATTTTTTTCTGCGCCTGTCTTTATCGCTTTTCTTGCGCTTCATAAAACCAGTAATGCCCAAGAATATAAGGCTTAATGCCGCCAAGTCCATAATATAAGAACCGTATGACCCCATAATATTGCCGGAATGAAGGTCAAGTATTACCCGGGACAAGGTAACGCCCTGTCCCTTAAAATCCTGCATTATGTCTTGAGTGACCTGTTCCGTGGCGAGATATGCGAGGTCGGGTGAGGGGGTTAGTTTATCCGATGTCTTTTCCCAGGAAATGAAATCATTATCCGCAATAAAGCTGCCATCTGGTGTTTCGATAATAATCTGCCCCGCTGGTGATTGGCCTAATGCAGTAATTTGTCCGGGCAGGGAAGAGCTGTCCAGCTTTTCCATAAGGGAGCCATCAATCATATAAAGGGAAAGGCTGTTTTTTGCGCTGATGACGATCAGGTCACCCAAAATGGCCCCACCCGTAAGGCGGTCGGTATTACGGGCAAAGAGTTTTCCGTCCAGATACACACGCCCCTCTAACCAGCTCAGCAAGTGATCATTCGTTTTAAAATGTATGGGCGGCTCGCTAGGCGACTGGCCATAGAGGGAAGCGATAAATTCGTTCTGCACAATTATCTGATTGAGGTTCAGATATTCGCTACGGTTCAGAATCAATCCCGTGAGACTTAGGATCATCACAAAAAATAATGAGCTATAACCCACCCACCGATGCCAGCGGCGAAGGCTTTTCTGGGAGATATTGCTGCTGTTTGGTTGCGTATTATTTTTTTGTTGGTTCGGCATCTTTTTCCAGAACTTTGTTATGTAGATATAAGGCCAGACGGCTGGCTTTCTTCATGGCGTTTGTTGACATAGTCGCCCCTGATATGCCGTTAATGGGTTTGGACAGGCGTAGTTTATCATTTAGTTCAACATCGTTAAACTGATTGCTGTAGGCGGGAAAGCGGATTTCTGAACCTCTGCTTTCCCGGTAGGTCAGGACGGTCAGATCAATGATCCTGCCCCCCTCAATGGTGATGCCTGCGGTGATGGGCATGGTTCTGCCCACCACGTTCAATATCCATACGGTACGGTTGTTATGGCGATAGTAGCGATAACGCAGCGGGAAAACCTTCTTGCGCAATATCGCCCTTATATCGTCTTTGATACCCTTTGTTATCCATATGACTTTCGGCTTTTCAGGCTTTGTAGCAAGGGCTGCGGAAATGTAATCTTCCACTTTCAGATAATTTTCTTCTATTGGTGCTTTGGCCCATAGAAGGGGCGGGGAGAGCACCAATAGTGATAAAAATATGAATAATAGCCTATGCATTATTCTTTATAACCTTAATTTTTTTAGAACTGAAGCCCAACGCCAAGATTGATCCTATTATCTTCCTTGGATGCGTTCGC
>DAOWHQ010000202.1:0-2910 GCA_030641355.1 Alphaproteobacteria bacterium | reverse complement strand
CCTCACCAAAAATGGGGAATCCACAGCACCTATTCAGAAAATCTGTTGATGCAGACCCTGTCACGCGGTGGGCCTATTGTCTGGATCAGTGAAATTGATGCTCAGAAAATGGGTGTCGAGGACAAGGACTGGATTGAGCTTTATAATGTCAACGGTGCCATTGCCTGTCGGGCGGTTGTATCCCAGCGTGTCAATGAAGGCATGTGCATGATGTATCACGCTCAGGAAAAAATTGTTAATACACCCGGTGCTGAAACAACAGGAATGCGCGGTGGTATCCATAACTCGGTCACCCGTGCGGTGGTCAAGCCGACTCATATGATCGGTGGGTATGCCCAATTGTCTTACGGTTTCAATTATTATGGCACCGTGGGTTCAAACCGGGATGAATTTGTAGTATGTCGCAAGATGGATAAGGTGGATTGGATGGACGAACCCGTTGACGGTGTTTCCGGCAACCATGATCACGAGGAGTTAGTATAATGAAGATTCGTGCTCAAATTGGAATGGTCCTTAATCTGGACAAATGTATCGGTTGTCACACTTGTTCTGTGACTTGTAAGAATGTTTGGACATCACGGGCCGGCGTTGAATATGCCTGGTTCAACAATGTTGAAACAAAACCCGGTGTTGGTTATCCTCGTGATTGGGAAAATCAGGATAAGTGGAACGGTGGCTGGTCACGCCTTGAGGGCGGCAAGCTTAAGCCCAAAATGGGTGGCAAGTTCCGCATATTGGCAAAATTATTCGCCAACCCTGATCTTCCGGAAATTGATGATTATTATGAACCGTTCACCTTTGAATATGAACGGTTACAAAAAGCACCGGAAGTTCATACGCCACCAACCGCCCGTCCACATTCCGCCATTACCGGTCAGGTGATGGACAAGATCGAATGGGGCCCCAACTGGGAAGAAATTCTCGGTGGTGAATTCTCCAAACGCTCGCAGGATTATAACTTTGCCAATATGGAAAAGGAAATCTACGGCGAGTTTGAAAATACATTCATGATGTATCTGCCGCGTCTGTGTGAACATTGTCTGAACCCTGCCTGTGCCGCCGCCTGTCCAAGTGGCGCGATTTACAAGCGCGAAGAAGACGGTATTGTGCTGATTGATCAGGAAAAATGTCGGGGCTGGCGTATGTGTGTCAGCGGCTGTCCCTACAAGAAAATCTATTTCAACTGGGAAAGCGGTAAATCGGAAAAATGTACTTTCTGTTATCCGCGTATTGAAGCCGGTGATCCGACGGTATGTTCGGAAACCTGTGTCGGTCGTATCCGTTACCTTGGGGTGATGCTGTATGATGCCGACCGGATTCTGGAAGCCGCCAGTGCGGAAGATGTGGAAGACCTCTATCAGGAACAATGTGATATTTTCCTTGATCCCAATGATCCGGAAGTTATTGCACAGGCCAAAAAAGACGGTATTCCCGACAGCTGGATGGTAGCCGCGAAAAATTCGCCGGTTTACAAGATGGCTATGGACTGGAAAGTGGCTTTCCCGCTGCATCCTGAATATCGCACATTGCCTATGGTCTGGTATATTCCACCGCTCTCCCCCATACAGTCCGCCATGGAAGACGGCAGACTAGAGAAAAGCGGCGTCATTCCTGATGTGCAGGATCTTCGTATTCCGGTGAAATATCTGGCTAATATGTTGACCGGCGGCAAGGAAGAGCCGGTGGTTCATGCATTGGAAAGAATGCTTGCCATGCGCGAGTTTATGCGTGAGAAAACCGTTGAGGGCATCACCAATCTGGATATTCTGGATCGTGTTGGTCTGGACGAAAACACGCTGGATGATATGTACCGGATTATGGCACTTGCCAATTATGAAGACCGTTATGTTATCCCGACAAACCATCGGGAATATGCCGGTGATACGCCGTTCGATAACGAAATTGCCTTTGAGCAGCGTTCATCATGTGGATTCAGCTTTGGTAATGGCTGTGGTGACGGTGGCGAGACCCGGACTAACCTGTTCGGTACTTCTACCCATAAGAACACCATGAGCGGAAAGATCAGGAGCTAGACCATGAAAACCTTTAAAATACTGGGACTGCTCCTGTCCTATCCGAAAGAGGAGCTGATCCAGCATCTGGATGATTTAATGACGGTGTTGGAGCTTGAGAAGCTCCTGCCCGCGCGCAATCTGAAAAAGATTAAAGCCTTAGCCGAGGAATTAAAGACCGGTGATATTTATGAGGTTCAGGAAAATTATGTGGAATTATTTGATCGGGGGCGGGCGCACTGCCTGCAACTGTTCGAACATATTCACGGTGAAAGCCGCGACCGGGGGATGGCTATGGTCAATCTTGCGGAAGCATATGGCGAGAAGGGTCTTTATGTGGCAAAGGGTGAACTGCCCGATTATCTGCCGCTGTTTCTGGAATTCCTGTCGCTCTGTCCGCTGGATGAGGCCATGGATTTTCTGGGTGATCCGATCACTGTGATTGCCGCAATTGGTGTGAAGCTGAAAAAGCGTAAAGCGAACTATGCGGTAATTTTTGAAGCGCTGGAAGTTCTCTCGAAAGTCAAGCCGGATCAGGATATGATCGCACAGGCTAAAGCAGAACCGATTGAAGTCCTGACCAACGAAGATATCGACAAGGATTGGGAAGAGGCAAATGCCTTTGACAATAGCGATGTAGATTCTGCCGACTGTAATACGTGTAATGCCTTTTCAGGGGCAACAGAAGAACTACAAAATATTGCCAGTGAACTAAAAATTGGAGACCAGAAAAATGCCTGAATCAACAACAGATTTTCTTAATCATCTGGTCTTTGGACTATATCCCTATATGGCTGTTATTGTGATGATCGTGGGATCTATCCTGCGGTATGACCGCGATCAATATAGTTGGAAAGCCGGCTCCAGCCAGTTACTGACTTCAAAGGGTATGCGCATG
>DAOWHQ010000269.1:0-3250 GCA_030641355.1 Alphaproteobacteria bacterium | reverse complement strand
GAAGTGCGTTTCTGTCAGGATATATACAAGGTTGGTCGTACACCAGAAAATCATATCTCACACATTGAAATCGAATGTTTAAAACCTACGAAATCACCACTACCTATGACCGAGACTGGTTATCGTTCCCATCATGCGCCCACAGGTAATATTCTGGAGTATGGTGGTGCTGTTCCTTTTGTAAAATCTTGGCTGGAGCATGAGGCGCAATCAGAAAAATGGAAACAAGTTCAGGAAAAGACCAAACAACTTACCTTGTTTTAACCCTGAATAAAGAGCTTGCCCCATTTTTAGGTTATCGTGTTGTGCGATATTTAGGGTATTGCGCTTAATTGGCTATTTTGAGATAATAAATAATCGTTCTTCACAAAAACTGTAAAAAATAATCAATTTTCATGGCGTATAATCGTTTTTCATGATAAGTTGGGTTTATTAATGTAATTATAAATGGTAAGTGTTTTTCATGAATAACGTAAAAAATAATCAATTTTCAGACGCTGTAAGCGTTTTTCACAAAAAGCGGCTGCCCGAAGAGGCGACGCCTGTCGGCTATTCTGCTCTCATTGGTGCCTATGATTTGGCGGTTCCGTTGCCTCGTACATTATCGGCTATCGGTACGCGGCATAAGGTTTATGAAGCGGATGGCTGGCACATTTATACGCCGCGCCATATGCCAGAAGCCTCGCTTGAAGGGCATTTAGTTTTCGCATTTAAATATGAAGGCCTTGATCTTGCTGTTTTGAAGAGATTATTCAAAGCTATAGCAGCACAAGAAATTGAAGCCATCATTCGGGCAAAACCAACCAGCAGCTATGGGCGGCGCATATGGTTTTTGTATGAGTGGTTGTTGGATGGTGTGCTTGATATATCTGACCTGAAAACGGGCAATTACACTGATGTTGTTGATACCAAGCTGCAATATGCAGTGAAAGGTGAGCGTTCTTCGCGACACCGTGTGCGTAATAACTTATCGGGTACGCAAGACTTTTGTCCGCTTGTTTATCGCACAGAAGAGATAGATCAGTTTATTGCAGAAAATTTGTCTGAGCGAGCGCAAAAAACTGTCGGCGCAATTTCGCCTGATGTAATGGCGCGCACAGCGGCTTTCTTACTGCTTAAAGATTCTAAGTCCAGCTATGCCATTGAGGGCGAAGCCCCGCCGCATAACCGTATTCAGCGTTGGGGGCGGGCAATTGGTCAGGCTGGTCAGCAACCATTAGACAGCCAAGAGCTTATACGCCTCCAAGAGATTGTTATGGGTGACGCAAGGTTCATCAAGATGGGATATCGCGAAGAGGGCGGTTTTGTTGGAGATCGTGAGCGGGAAACGCGCATGCCTCTACCCGACCATATTGATGCACGTCATGAAGACTTAGAGGCGCTCGTGCAGGGCTTAATAGATTTTGATAGCCAATTCTCTGGCGAACTTGATGCGGTAATCGCAGCGGCCATTTTGGCTTTTGGCTTTGTTTATATTCATCCGTTCGCCGATGGTAATGGGCGCATTCATCGTTATCTTATCCACCATGTATTAACGCAGCGTGGTTTTAACCCAACTGGCGTTGTTTTCCCCGTTTCTTCGGCTATTTTAGAACGCATTGATGATTATCGCCATGTGTTGGAGAGTTATTCCGCGCGGCTATTGCCGTTGATTGAATGGGAACCAACGGAACAGGGCAATGTGTCTGTGTTGAATGATACAGGGGATTTTTATCGATATTTTGATGCGACGCCGCATGTGGAATTTTTATACGAGTGTGTTGAGAAAACCATTGATGTTGATTTGCCGCAAGAGGCTGATTTCTTGCAACGCTATGATCAATTTAAAGCCCGTGTTGAGAGCTATATTGAAATGCCAGATGGAACCATCAATCTGTTGTTCAGTTTTCTCAAGCAGAACGATGGGCGTTTGTCTAGCCGTGCCTTGAACAAAGAATTTAAGGCGCTGGAAGAAGGCGAAGTCAGATACATCGAAGAGGCCTATGCCGAAGCATTTGGTGATTAAATTTAGCCGTACGCATTGGATGATTTGCCTTGGAAATTACATCTCATGAGATGGGGCCGGAGGCTTTGAAATATTAAGGCCACGACGATTTCTTAAGTCATTTAGAGCGTTGGAACGTGTGCTGGATATTGAAGTTTTTCGTTCCTGTACACGTCTATAGCTGGCGTTGTCAAAGTAAACTGAAGTTAGTCAAAGAGGCATTTAATCACAAATTATTTATGCCGTGAGAGAGCGCCATTCAGTCATAGATTCTGAACGAAATTCCTTAAATGTTTGTCTGTTTACTAGGTGCCGTTCTCCGTTAAAATGATTGTATATCTGACTATGAATAGACGTAAATTTTTGAAGTGTCTCCTCTTTCCGAAAGCCCTGCATGGCATATTCTCGTCGTCGGAAAGGTAGGTGACTATTCTCAGCCCGATTGTTTAATCGACCTCCGGCCTCTTGCCTACTTTGGCAACCCAGTTCTTTCATAGCAGCGTTATAAGACCTGAGCTTATCTGTGACGATAGCCGTTGGCCGTCCATAGCGCTTTATGAGAGATTTTAATACTTTCAGCGCGGCTTTCTTGTCACGTCGTTTTGTTACAACAGCGTCAAGGACTTCACCTTCATGATCTACAGCGCGCCAAAGATAGTGGGTTTTACCTCCTATTTTGACGAAGACTTCATCAATGTGCCACCGCCAATTTGAATATTGCTTGGGATAAGACGTGCGCTTCTTTCTGATCTTTGCAGCCAAAACTGGGCCGAAACGGTTCCACCATAATCTGATGGATTCATGACTTATATCTACGCCTCTTTCATAGAGCATATCTTCTACCTGTCGAAGCGATAATGGATATCTGATATAAAGTAGTATAGACAATTGAATGATTGCTGGATTATGTTTGTAATATTTAAATGAAATGTTCATTGAGCCAAAATAACTAATTAGAAATTCGGTGCAACAAGTTCCTTTGACAGAGCCCTATCCATCCTTCCCATGGTGATACACGCACGCAAATCATCAAGATCATTGAGAAAGGTGATACTGCTAAAATCGTCTGGAAATCCGATATGGATATGTTCATTCCCGGATTATTCCAGTCTAACTTTAAAGCGTTGGGTGCTGAAATAGCCGCCAACGGGCGGTATCAGCAGATTTAAACCTGTGCGGTATGATTTGTTGATGTGGGATGCATTGTGGGCGGCGAGCCGGCGTCTTGGAAAAAGCGGCCAAGGCGATGGAATTGGCTGTTGATTT
>DAOWHQ010000145.1:0-16544 GCA_030641355.1 Alphaproteobacteria bacterium | reverse complement strand
AGCCAGACGTTTACTCAATTCCTTCCTGACAGATTTCTCTACTGTTTTGATAAGTTTAAGCAAAACATCGTTCATAAGGGCGCGTTCATGCTCATTCAGTCGCCCTTCAGGGGACAGAAACAGATCAGAGATATTTTCCACCAGTTCATTTCTGGCAGAGAAAGACTTATCCTGAGCCAATATCAACAGGTCTTTGGAGGTCAACTTCGTACTTTGCATCCCCATATCTGTCCTATCTACTTTAGTATCATTACATATTCACCCACCATAAATGGGTATCTTCTGATATCTCACGTTAACCTTATAACCCTATTTTATTAACAAATATTAAAAAAATACTTTAAATTACCGCCATAACTCCTTGTTCATGCAGTAATACTAACATATTTTGCCGCTTTGTTAACCATCTCGGATTCTCTGAAATGACAGAGGAGTCCGCGAATTACATTTTTCAGAATAAATTTTCTGATTATTAATTTAGACAAACAGAGCAGATAAATTACTTATTGCTGTTGCCTAGCAAAGAGAATTAACTGGATTTCCCCTGAACCAGATAGGATACAATACTACGCAGTTTTGCGGGCTGTACAGGCTTCTGCAACACGGAAAACCCTTTGGAGAGAGCATTGTCAGTAATGGCACCACTACCCACACCTGTAAGGATAATTCCGGGTATTTGTTTAGCAATACGCCGCTGTATGGCATCAATAGCTTCAATACCGGAAACATCTCGTAGTTTTATATCTGAAATCACAATATCCGGGATAAAGTCTTCGGATTCAAGAAAAACCATTACCTCTGTACAACTATTAAAATCTGCTACAATGTGCCCCCAATGCCGCATTATCCCGCTTATACTTTCAAGTGACGCCCCTTCATTGCCCAATATTATTGCCTTGGCTATGACATCGCCGGGCAAGATATCTAGTTCCTCAGATTCCAGAACAACTTTTTTTAAGGTGCCTTGCGGGACTTTTACGGAGAAGGTAGAACCAATATTCATTTCGGATTTAAGGTATATTTCATGGCCAAGCAATCGACCTAAGCCATCAACAATAGACAAGCCCAGCCCCAGACCATGAGACCCGTCGCCTGCCTCATCCGCTATCTGAAAAAATTCCCTGAAAACATCTTTTTTATTGCTCTCAGGGATACCGATTCCACTATCAGTCACATAGATCGTGACATTACCACTATCAAATTCACAATATATATTCACATAGCCAAGGTCGGTATAGTGAATGGCATTGCTGACCAGATTACGTATGATCCGGCCAAGCATTTCCTTGTCACTAAAGACCGTCCTAGCGCAAGTGGAGTAGCCTAAGTCCAGCCCTTTTTGCTGCGCCAGTTCGGTAAATTCCTGAATAACTTCCGTCAACACTTCATTCAAACTAAAATGTGACCTGTTGGGCTTCATACCGCCGGCTTCGATTTTTGAAATATCGAGAACAGAGCCAAGAAGGTTTCTCAAGGCTTCCGATGTCTGAGCTACCTTCGTTATCAGGGATTTTATCTTGTCTGGATCTTTCTCATGCTGCATTGCCTCGATAAAAAACACCATAGCATGAAGGGGTTGCCGCAAATCATGACTGGCAACAGCCAGAAACCGTGATTTGGCTTCATTCTTATAGTCCGCAATATTACGCGCTTCATCAGCAGTGTCTTTTTCATATTTGAGTCTTGCAATCAACTTCTTGTTTTCTTGTACCAGATTGATACTCCGCAGGACACTATTCTGCATAATGTGACTGATGAACAGATTGACCGCCAAAAAATAGGTCATTAACAATCCGATGGCAATGAAGATTTCCTGTTGTGATAAAAGGCAACGAATTGCAAAAGGAGTAATACATGGCACAGCATAAGCAATGAAGGCCACTTTATATGTCGATAAATATGACACTGAGCCTGCGACCAGGCCACAAATGAGTATCGTGACCAGGATCAAAAGAAAAGGTTCCGGTAATAGCGAGGGGATCATCCCCAGAGAACCCCAAATAGCTCCCCCTATAAATGCATAAACAACAAAGAAAGTAGCGTTTTTTTTCACATTACTAAGGGTGATTTCTTCATTTTTTATTTTATTATAATGCCATAACCTGGCGCCATTCAACATTATCATAGACCCCATCAATAATAACGGAATCCAATTTTCCACATTACCCCATAATGCTAATGTAACAACTATTGTTGTCAGAAAGGTGAGTAAAACCATAGATGGAGACTGCTTTACAAGCAGCTTCACCTGTTCGACAAAAGCATATTTATCTTTTAAAACTTCACCCATTAAACACCACCCAACTTGTTCAATTATAAAACTAAACCAGCCCCTCCTGCAATGCAGCGAATGCAGCTTCGGTCCGGTTATTGACTTTTAATATCTGAAAAATAGCTGAAACATGGACCCTTACCGTGTTATCAGCGATACCCAAAATAGCAGCAATTTCCTTATTTGCCTTCCCCTGAGAAATTAAATTCAATATCTCAGTCTGTCTAGCTGTGAGAGAAATTTCCGATCGTGAGAGCTCGCCTGTACCCTGTAGAATATTATCGGGAACATATCTGCCCCCTTTAAGAATAAGCCGTAATGCCTGAATTATTATCTCACTGCTGAGGGTTTTTGGAATATACCCCATGGCGCCCAATTCCAGAGCCTTCTTGATAAGTCTATGATCATCCGATCCGGATAAGAATACAATCGGCGCACTTGGATCAAGTTCACGGAATTCCTGCAAACCTTCCATGCCAGAGATATTGGGAAGATTCACATCAAGTAAAATCAGGTTAAATCCTTCGCTTTCCCTGATTATCTGATAGGCTTCATCGCAGCTCCCACACTCGCTTATTTCTACAACTTCACCAACCTGTTTCAAAATAAGCTTCAATCCGTCACGAAACAAGGCATGGTCATCTACCAATAAAATTTTCATCAACGAACCCTTTTCCCTTTTGGGTTTGACTAAACTACGGCCAAATTAAGTGAATATAAAATAAACCAACTATTTTACTAACATTTACTATATAACAATTCAAATATATTGCCACACTTCCCGACCACAACACCATCAAATAGTACAGATGTACTATGTGTTAATTACATTTGTAGTATTTACGTCCTAGGGATAATTCCATATGGTTAGGATGCTTTAAGCAACCACCTTTGCTCCAGAACCCATTCATTTGGGCAGGCAATATTGGGAAAACGGATAAAGGGATGTTTCGCAAAAATCTGTTGGGGGTCAGATTAAGCGAAACATCCCTTAGCTGCTCGAGCATGCTCGAACAAATAAGAATATAAGGTTTCTTTTATAAATAATCAACATTTTCCGTTCCAAAAAAGCAGAATAATGTCATTTTGCGCCTATAGATTGATTTATATAGTATGGTAAATCGTAACGTTATAAACATTTTAAGCATATATTATTATGGGTTCTTTATAGGAGAGAAAATCGGCTGCAACAATAAGCCGTAGGTTGTTTTTCCTACCTTATATGTCAAAGTTTCTTTTATATTATCTGCTGCCCACATTGCAAAGTTGTTCACTAATATTAAATAAAGAATCAGCCCCGATAACTTCCATCAAGAATAGCCTGCCACCATTTTTCATTATCAAGATACCATTTCAAAGTTTGCGCGTATCCGGTTTCAAAAGTATGGGCAGGTTTATAACCCAATTCTGTTTCGATCTTTGAGGCATCAATGGCATAACGGCGGTCATGACCAAGGCGGTCCGTGATATAAGTCTTGAGCCCTGCCGTTGGTGCACCTTTTGCCGCCGGGGCATCGGGAAAACGCGTAGCAAGACTTGGATCATTTTTAAACGCCCCATCAAGTTCGGCGCATAACGTATCAATGATCTGAATATTCTGGCGTTCACAATTCCCCCCAATGTTATAAACCTCACCGACCTTGCCCTTATCAAGTATAAGTTCAATACCACGGCAATGATCTTCCACATGAAGCCAGTCACGGATTTGCAGGCCATCCCCATAAATTGGTAAGGGTTTGCCATGTAGCCCGTTCAGAATAAACAAAGGTATTAATTTCTCCGGGAATTGATAAGGACCATAATTATTAGAGCAGTTGCTTGTCGTCACATTCAGGCCATAGGTATGATGATAGGCCCGTACCAAATGATCGGATGCAGCCTTGCTTGCCGAATAGGGCGAATTTGGCGCATAGGGCGTTACCTCGGAAAAGGCCGGATCATCAAGAGTAAGTGTACCATATACTTCATCTGTAGACACATGATGGAAGCGGTGACCCGCACTGGTACTGGCATTTTCATCCAGCCATACTTTCTTGGCTGCTTTTAAAAGGCTATGTGTGCCATTAATATTTGTCTGAATAAAGACATCCGGCCCCTCTATTGACCGGTCCACATGGGATTCTGCAGCAAAATGAACAATCGTATTTATCTGGTTATCCCGCAGAATATTCTCAACAAGATCCGTATCGCAGATATCGCCCTTAATGAAAGAAAAGCCATCGTCCCCCCTCACCGAACTTAAACTGTTAATATTGCCGGCATAGGTAAGGATATCCAGAACGATGATCCGGTCATCGGGCCTTTTTTCCCTCATATACTGGACAAAATTTGCCCCTATAAATCCTGCAGCACCCGTCACCAAAAAATTAGTCATCTTTTCTCTCATCTAATTCAGTCAACATTAATATTAAATTTTCCCGCCAATGCGGGGCCTTCATTCCCATGGTAGCCCAGCTTGATGTCTTATCAAGAAGACTGTAGTTCGGCCTTTTCGCCGGAGTGGGATATTCAGATGACGGAATGGGATTTACGGCAGACTGTTGCCCTATCATCCCCAATTTCCGGCCTTCCTCATATATTGCCACGGCAAAATCATACCAACTGGCAACACCATCATCACTCCAGTGAAAAGTGCCCCGGATGTCTTCTCTACCCACGATAGTCCATATAGCGCGTGCCAGTCCTTTTGCCCATGTCGGGCTTCCGATCTGATCAGAAACAACGGAAAGATCTTTTCCGCCCTGCATCAGCCTAAGCATGGTTTTTACGAAATTATTTCCATATATCGAATAAACCCATGATGTACGAATGATGGTATGATCATTGGGTAATGTCTGCCGCAATATCATTTCGCCCGCTAACTTGCTCGCACCGTAAACGCCTAGAGGATCAGTCGGTGCATCAATTTTATAGGGTTCAGATGACTGGCCATTGAAAATAAAATCCGTGGAGATATGAATTAATCTTGCCCCTACTGCCTTTGCCGCCAGAGCCAGGTTCTCCACTGCGTCCCTGTTGATGGCAAAAGCAAGTTCTTGCTCACCTTCTGCTTTATCCACAGCCGTATAGGCCGCAGCATTTATGATCACGTCCGGTTGATATTCATTGACAATATCTGCAATGGCTTTGGGGTCTGTGATATCCAGGTCAACGCGGGCACAGCCCCTCATATCAATCGCCTCTGGAACCGTATCGCTTAAATCCTGTCCAAGCTGCCCCCCTGCGCCTGTTATCAAGACCTTCATGGGAAAGCCTCTGCGGCAGAAAATAATACGCCAGCCTTATCTTTTTCCGATAACAGAGGTGGTTTGCCATCCACAAGGGGCCATTCAATGGCCAAATCGGGGTCATTCCACAGCAGGCTTCTTTCATATTCCGGAGCATAATAATCTGTACATTTATAGACGAATTCCGCTTCGTCACTCATGACATAAAATCCATGTGCAAATCCCGCCGGAACCCATAACATCTTATTATTATTGGCGGATAATATTACCGCCGCCCATTGGCCATAGGTTGGGGACGACTTTCGCATATCAACGGCAACGTCATATATTTCCCCACTCACAACACGAACCAACTTTCCCTGTGGCTGTTTAATTTGATAGTGCAGCCCCCGCAGGATTCCCTGTTTCGATTTACTATGATTATCCTGAACAAAATTTCCGTCAATGCCATTTTCACTAAAATCATCAGCACGCCAGGTTTCCATGAAGAAGCCACGATCATCACCAAACACTTTTGGTTCAATGGTAATCAGATCGGGAATTGCTGTTTTGGTAAACTTCATTAGATGTATCTTACTTCATTGCAAAATTTTAAGAAGATATTTGCCATAGCCGCTTTTCTCCAATGATTTGCCCAATTCATAGAGTTCATCACGACCAATGTATCCTTTACGAAAAGCAACTTCCTCGGGACAACAGATTTTTAGTCCCTGACGTTTTTCGATAATCTGAACAAATTGAGCCGCCTCCAGCAATGAATCATGCGTTCCCGTGTCCAGCCATGCCGAACCCCGCTGAAGCACCTCAACATTCAATGTACCTTTTTCCAGATAGATTTTGTTAACGTCGGTAATCTCCAGCTCGCCACGGGCAGATGGCTTGATGCTTTTGGCATATTCCACCACATTATCGTCATAAAAATACATTCCGGTCACAGCATAATTGGATTCCGGATTTTCCGGCTTTTCAACAAGGTTTACTGCCCTGCCCTGCGCATCGAATGAAACAACGCCATATCTTTCAGGATCATCAACATGGTAACCGTAAACAGTTGCCCCTTCTTTACGGTTAAGCGCATTAACCAATGTATCTTCCAGAGCATGACCAAAAAAGATATTATCTCCTAATATGAGCGCGACAGGGTCGCCATCAATGAATTCTTCACCGATCAAAAATGCCTGCGCCAAGCCACCGGGGTCTGGTTGAATAGCATAGGTCAGGGAAATCCCCCATTGCGACCCGTCCCCGAGGAGTTTTTGGAAAGATGCTTGATCTTCCGGGGTTGTAATAATCAAAATATCACTGATACCCGCCAGCATTAACGTACACAGCGGATAATAAATCATCGGCTTGTCGTAAATCGGCATCAATTGTTTGCTAACGGGGATGGTTAAAGGATGCAACCGTGAGCCAGACCCCCCCGCTAAAATAATACCTTTTTGTCTTGCCATGCTAGCCACCCGTTCCCCTGAATCAAAAATATTTTATACAAATATATAGCCACAGTTTCAAAATTAATTTTAGGCAATTGCCCTCTGAAAGCATATTTATTGGCTCTGAATATCATTTAAAATACTCTAGGTTAGATCAAAAAATCAAGGAGTCAATGAATGTCAAACCAACAAGAATAAAAAATAAAAAAATAGCCCCCAAAGATGTCTAGTAAATTAGGAGAATTTCAAATATAGTTTTCTAAAGTATTATTTAAATTTGATAATGAAGGAATGAAATAATGACAATTGACTGGAGGGCTATTTCTGAAGACCCTAATGATAAAACTGCACATATAGCTTGGTTAAAGAAATATAATTCTGATGTTGTTAAAGTTTTCTCATGTCCTAAAAATGGGCGCGATGAAATAATTCTGTCGCTCATTGACGAACATGCAAATAAAAATGTTCTCGACATTGGGTTTGTTGAACATACTTTAGAATATATTCACAGACCAGATTGGTTCCACCGCAAACTCAGAAATAAATTTGAAAATGTTTATGCTTTAGATTTAAATGAAAAGTATGTGGATTTCATCAGGGAAAACAACTCTTGGGAACATTTATATGCTGGCAATGCTACAGATATTAATTTTTCTTTTAAAGGTAACCCAAAATTTTCTGTTATTCATGCTGGTGATCTCATTGAACATTTAACAGATGTTGGTCAACTCTTAGAGTTTGTAGACAAACATCTTGAAAGTGGTGGCCATGTAATCCTTTCAACTCCTAATCCAGTGGCAATTTCTAAGTTACTTTACTGGGCAAGAAAAGGTAATATAGCTTGCAATCTTGAGCATACATGCTGGATTACACCTATAAATATGAGCGAATTATGTGCAAGAAAAAATTTAATATTTGAGCAATCCGTCTATATAGCCAAGACTCCCTTTACACGTTTCTTAAACTTTGCCATGCCCTCCGTGTTTAAGTGGTTCAAAGACCTTCTTATTCCTGAATTTGTTTACATTTTGCGTAAGCCGTAATGAGTTTTATGGATTGAAATCTATTTTTGCAGATTCTTCAATTAATTCAGAGGCACTGAACGATAAGAGTTTGAATAATACAAATTGACGAGACATATAATTAAGGGTAGTTCATATTAGTTATTTACCATAAATAAAGAAGAGCTGGTTTTATGAAAATTGCTGTTATTGGCGGGAGTGGTTTTATTGGCACTGAATTAATAAAACAATTAATCAGTGATGGTCATAAAGTTGTGATCGGAGATAAAAACCAATCAAGAAGTTTTCCAGAATTAGTCACAATATGTGATGTTCGTTCTTATGAATCTTTAATTCCGGTTTTTGAAGAATGTGAACTTATCTATAACTTAGCGGCAGAACATCATGATAATGTTTCTCCTATAAGTTTATATTATGACGTTAACGTAACGGGTGCTGAAAATATTATTAAGGCCGCTAATCAATGCGGTATTAATAATATTATTTTCACATCCACTGTAGCGGTATACGGCTTTACTTCCGAAACGGCGGATGAAAATCATCCTATTAATCCCTTCAATCATTATGGGAAGAGTAAGGCTCAGGCAGAGGATGTATTTACAAAATGGGTCGAGGCGGATGCTGAGCGCAGGCTTGTTGTTATTCGTCCCGCCGTTGTCTTTGGCCCCGGCAATAGAGGGAATGTTTACAATCTCTTTAAACAGGTTTCGAGTGGATTTTTCCCAATGATCGGCAATGGGGAAAACCAGAAATCTATGGGGTATCTTGAGAATATAGCCGGACTACTCAAATGGGGTGGAACTTTGTCTTCTGGCCATCATGTATTTAATTGGGCAGAAGAACCAAGTCTAACCATGAATGACCTTGTCATGTTTGTAAAAGGATGCATGGGAAAGCCTGAAAAAATTGGAATAAGAATTCCATACTTCATTGGGGTTATGGGGGGGAGATTCTTTGATTTGATTTCATTCGTGACCAGAAAGAAGTTTAAAATCAGTTATATCAGAGTAAGAAAATTTTGTGAGAATACCAAATTTAGCTCCACCAAAGCACGTGAAGCTGGTTTTAAAGAAAGTGTTACGCTTAAGGATGGCATCAAAACAATGATTGATGCTGAGTTTTAATTAAAACATATAAATGGCAATGTCTGAAATATGAATAATATCATAATGATAAATGTGGGACAGTATTTTAGTGGCGCAGAAAAAATCTTCTTTAATCTTCTAAAAATCATGGAGAAAACACCAAGCGTTATTAAGGTATTTTGCTCAAAAAATATATTATCACATGCTCCGCAGGCTGGAAATAAAACTGACATAGAAGGGGCGAATAAACCACAGGATCTCGTGAGAGCTCTTTTTAAGACATTGTGGCAATATCGCTGGCTGTCTAAAAGAAAAGTTACCATTATTTTAAACAACAAACGGGCGCTACTACTAAGCCCTTTTATTAAAATAATTTGTGGCTCCTCTGCCCGCACAATTTTTTATGAACATGGATTTCAGCGCAATGTTTATAAGAAAACTATGGTTGAACTTATTATTTTTCTGTTCTGTGACAGCTGCATAACGGTTAGTTGCGCGACCAAAAAAGAACACTGGCATATCAATCAGAGAAAAATTTCTCAAATATATAACGGCCTTCCTGATTTACCTAAAGAAGAAGATAACCCGACGCCTGAAATCGTGAAACATAGTGACCCGGGCGCCTATAAAATTGCTTATGTCTCAGCATTTCGCACATGGAAAGGTCAATTGGACTTCCTAAAAATTTTTAGCAAACTATCACAAAAAAACTATACATTATACTATATAGGTGGTGCAGAAGATTCAGTGAGCGAGAAATATTATGATGAGGTCAAGGCTGAAGTCATTAAACTGAGCCTGACGGATAAAGTTAAGTTTCTTGGATGGGTTGAGAATGTGGATACAATGCTAGATCAATTTGATTTTATTGCACAATTCTCTTCTGAAGCTGATCCACTGCCAACCTCAATCATCGAGGCTTTCAGACTGGGCGTGCCTGTGATAGGCTCCGATCTGGGCGGCATACCTGAGATGGTGGATAACCACAAAAATGGTGTGATACTCCCCTTCAATGAAACGACTGATAAAAATGCAGAAATATTATCGGACTTTCTAATGAACGCAGATATTGATACCCTCGCTATAAATGCCCGGGAGAAATATCTTAGCCGGTTTAATGCGTTAGTTTACGCCGATAAAGTTAAAGAAGAGATCTTAAAATGCTCATAATTTTTGTAGATGCATTCCCAGCAGTATTTTCGGACAAACTGCCGCTGTTGGATAAGTATTTTAATAAAGGCTCTATGGCTCCTCGATTGGGTTATAGTGTAAACCTGCACGCCGAAATTTTTTCAGGGAAGACACCGTTAGAGTTGGGTTATTTAGGTGAATTCGCATGGAACGGGCTTGAAAAGGGCCGCGCAAATAAACAATCCTTATTTGAAGAAGCGATCTCAATATTCGCCAGAGGCAAGTTATTTCGTTTGGTTAGGCTGTTTCAAAACAAGATATTTAAGATGAATTTGGCATATATTCCCAGCGCCATGACACCTTACTTTAAGCGAATAGGGAAATATCCTTTAACTGATTTTGAGCCGGAAACCTTCCTTAAGACGAAAAATTTTTCATGTTTTATTGCAGATAGTATTAAAGAAGATTTCTTCAAACGTGATGAAATGGCCTTTGATAACACTATGAAACATCTGAATGATGATAGCCCAAATAAAAATGTTTTCGTAAGTTTATGTGGCTTCGACGGTCTTTGTCATGATTTTGGTGCAAACGCAGATGAGACGGCCAAGAAAATTAGCTGGCTCGACACAGCGATAGAAACGCTAACCGTCAAATATGGTGATCTTTACCCGAATGAGGACATTGTAATCCTTTCAGATCATGGGATTTCTGATGCTGAGAATGAGATTAAAATTATCTGGCCTGATCATATTGCAAAGCGCATAGGGAAAGATTTATTTTACTTTATGGATTCACTATATCTCCATGTCTGGTGTGAGGATGATGCGCTTTTGAATGAAGTAAATCTATATTTATCTGATGTGGGTGGTGTCGATATCTTAGACGCTGACTATAGAAAAAAATATGATGTTTCATACAAAATGTTCGGCAATATCATGGCACTTTGTCAGGATCATTTCTGCTTTAACCCTAATTTCTTTGGATTTAGGAAATTAAAATCATATCATGGCTACAAACCCCACTATCCTAATAGCCAGTGTATATTTTATAGTAAAAGCAATGACACGCCACCAGTGGACACGCTATCTGCCTACGATTGGTTTATGACACGGCTCTCCAATGTCAATTAGAATGAGCAATTAGGAATGATATGCCGTTTCTTTTTTCCATAGTTCATTTTTCACTATACACCCTTCTGATATGGTGCGTGTTTCGGCTTAAGAGAGAGCAAAAACATATAATTATCATACCCAGTTTGATAATATTCCTGCTGTTATTCTTATTTCAACTCTACCTTCGACAATTATGGCATAGCAATTATTTCGTCTATTCACAATCAGGTGATGATTACAGATATTATCTGAAGTTGATCAATTTTGGGGAAATAATACAATTCGGAGATTATAAAAATATATTTTATGATCTTTGGCCATCGTTCCTGAGCACAATTAATATTTTTGATAAGCCGTTAATTTCGGGCTACATCATCAATATATTATTTGTCACTGGCAATTGTGTTTTACTCTATAAAATATGTAAAAAAATGGAGAGTAGCAAAGCTGGTATAATAGCTCTTGTAACTTACTTATTGTCTCTTCAGGTTAGCTTCTGGTCATCTTCTTTATACAAAGATACTTTTTTAAGTTTTTTGGTATGTATCTCAGCCTATCTTTACATACATAATCGGGATAAATCGACAACGATCTTCATAGCTATGATGGCTGTAATCCGCATCGCCTACTCTGCCTTGGTCGCAGCTGTTCTTATCCGGAAAAAATCAATAATATTATTACTTTTACCCTTGGTGGCTGTCGCTTTCGTTACATTGGATGTGGCCGATCTCTTTAATCTGTATTTCAGGGAAGCGCGATTAGAGGTTGTTTTCGCGACAATGCCTGTTCAAACATCTAATATTTTTCTTCAATTGACTATATTACTTACCGTTGGATTGATGGGGGTATTATTAACCCCCTATTATCTGGGAGAAACGACAGGTGATATTTTTAAATATAGCTGGTTGGCGTTATCCCACGGTATAATATTGGCAATTTTTGTTAAATCAGTCGTAGTTGGGTCTTTCTTGCAATTATTTAAATCGAAAGATACGCGTGGCCTGTTGATAATGGTGCTTGCTTATATGTCCGTATTGGCAATCTCAGGTTTGTTTCTGACACTGAGGCATTTTTATTCTTTATACCCCCTGATTATTATTTTGTTTTCTTTAACTTTGGTCAGAAATAAAACTGCTGGGCAATTTATGACAATAATATTGTCGGCAATGGCTTTCGCATGCCTTAATATATATATGTTTCTAACTTAATTAATCCGTGACGGGCTTTGGAAGTCAAAAATATGCGTTTATCTGAAAAAATTGAATCGCTAAGTGATTTTAAGGGGCAGATAATATGTCTTGGCAGTGTAGCCAGAGACGAGTATCGATATACGATTGATGAAACCTCCAAAAAACGCGTGATGATCTCTGATATCGAATTAGCACTGGTAAGCATTCTCCCATTTATAAATACCCGCCATTATGTGGATATCATTCACGATGCTATTTCTGGTGAGTATGATATCAAAAAATCAGAGATTGAGGTCTGGCCGCTGTCCAGACTACGTTATCATTTTACAAACAGCATGATATTATTTGAGGCAAAGGCCGCTAAACTTGGCGGTGAGAAATTGAATTTAGCTATTGAAGCTTATAAAAAGTCCAAAAATTTCTCTATCGAGCAAAATAGAATCCTTTTAAACAGGTTCATTGATTTGCATGAATTCAGAAAATCTATAACGGATGAGGATAAGTTAAGAAAAGCACTCAGGAAGGCTTCCAGAGACTTGGTTATGTATATTTCGATGATTAAAGGAAATTATTTACCTTCACATAATCGGCGTCTGGAATGGTTCAAAGGTTTAAAGAACGATACATATTCAGTTTTCCACAACTGTTTATTTGAAGATAAAATGCCGGCTTTTCAATTATTGGAAGATATCAATAACTTCATATTAACTGAAATATCCGGGCGCCTTAAAACCAATAAATTCTTCGTATATGGGCAAGTTGAGCACCAGTTTAGATCGCTATTATCCAGATTACTCATGAAGCCTGTCCCTAATTTTTTTGATAGCGAAAACCCCTTTTATACTGATTTAGATAAGTTTTATTTGATGAATAAAGGTCAAAAATACTATAGTTACTTACAAAAATACCCCACTCAACATGAATAAGTCATAGAAAAAGAGAAATAATATATGTCTAAATCAAAAATACTGGTGTGTGGCGGCGCGGGATATATCGGCTCTCATATGGTGCGAATATTATCTAAACAGGGTTACGATGTCGTAACCTTTGATAATTTATCCACAGGATTTGCAGATTCCGTGAAATACGGCGAATTGGTGGTTGGTGATTTACTCAATAAACAAGATTTGCACCGTCTTTTTTCCTCCCACAATTTTGATGCCGTGATGCATTTTGCGGCCTTCTCACAGGTGGGGGAATCTGTTATTGACCCGTCACGTTATTACAATAACAATATCATTGGCACCTTAAATCTTTTGGAAGCGATGCGAACATCCGGCGTAACTAAATTTGTCTTTTCATCCACCGCCGCAGTTTATGGCATCCCTGAAGCGGATTATATTTATGAGAACTCGCCTACTATTCCCATAAATCCATACGGCTATAGTAAGTTGATGATAGAAAATATATTAACTGATTATGCCAAAGCCTATAATTTCCGATCCGTGCGTTTTAGGTACTTCAATGCAGCCGGTGCCGATGAAAGTGGTGAGATTGGGGAGAGGCACGACCCAGAAACCCATTTAATTCCAATAATTCTGAAGTCCATCCTAAAGGGGGACTGCCAGATGAATATTTTTGGAGATGATTACCCAACAGCCGATGGTACATGTGTTAGGGATTATATCCATGTGAATGATATATGCCGCGCCCATTTACTTGGTTTACAGTTACTTGATCGACAGGAAGGCTCTATGGTATTCAATTTAGGGCAGGGTCAAGGATATTCTGTTTTAGAGATTATAATGGCTATTGAGAAAATAACCTGCCTAAAAGTGCCATATAAAATTTCAGAGCGCCGAGCAGGAGATCCACCACGTCTGGTAGCAGATGCCGCCCATGCTAAGGATAAATTAGGCTGGTCGCCCGAACAGTCATCCATAGAAAATATTATAGAGACCGCATGGCATTGGCATAAGGGCAATTGACCAGAGTAACTAATAATAGTAAATGTTAATTTGTTGACGATATTAACCGAGATAAAACCATGTCATTAGAAACAAACACTAAAATAAATGAAGAAGAAAATAACGCAGAAATAGATCTTAAGAAACTTATTCAATTTTCAATTCTTCATAAAAAAATATTCTTTTTTATTCCATTAGTTTTTCTGATGTTTGCCCTCATCTATACCCACATCGTAGAACATAAATATACAATATCTATGGATCTCACAGCGGTGCAGGGACAAGGCGGAGCAGACTTAGGCAAGCTGAGTGGTGTGGCTGATATAGCTGGAATCGATTTACCTTTTGGAAAAACAGAAAGCCAGTTTGAACTTTTCCTCAAGGAATTAAACGGTTTTGGTGCATCAAATTCATTGTCCAAAGATAAAGAGTTGATGTCGAGGGTATTTCATAAAAAATGGGATTCCGAGAAAAAAGAATGGATCAAGCCCTCTGGAATAATTCAGTCAGTTAAAAATTTGATTAAAAAAATATTGGGCATACCCGTTCTGCCTTGGACGGAGCCATCCGAAGGTCATATGAGAAAATACCTGAAGGAGGAGCTGATTATTTTGCACACAAATGATAATCCGGTAACAAGGATTCAAGTGCAGATGCAAGACAAGGAGCTTGGGGCATATATTCTGCGGGCGTTACATAAAGACGTGGATGATTCCTTAAAAACAAGATCATTTACCCGCGCCAGCGCATATATAGAACATCTAAGAACACAATTAATTACCACCCGTATATCTGATTACAGGACGTCATTAATCTCTGCGTTGTCACAGCAGGAAAAATTCAAAATGATGGCGAGTTCCGGTTTACCCTATGCGGCAGAAATTCTTGGGGAACCTAACGCCTCCTTAACTCCAACGAACCCCAATGTTATATTAATCTTACTTTTAAGTATAATTTTCGGGTTTGTAGCCAGTTGTATGAACGTCTATTTCCTATTTGTTTTAAAAAATTAATCATTGAGTTTTCATCCAAGGGCATCAAATTAAAGTTAGTAATATTCAGAAATATGTTTCTGAAAAGCATCAATTGATTAAGTGTCTCAATAAGGTCGGGAATATTTCTTGTTCAAAAATAAAATAACCATTATGTATCTTGGACATAAAGCTGCGGGACCTGGACTAGCTTACGCATGGGCGCATATATTTTCAAAAGATTCCAAATTATCCGGCTGTATTTTATCAAAAGAGAATACACTAAAATCATTATTTGATATTTTTAAAACGGATTATTGGGATATACCCACCAATATGGTCGGCATGCTTAATATAGGTATGCTATATGCATTTTTTAGGAAAATATGCAGGCTATCCCCCGATACAGACATATTCATACCAATGCACCACCCGCTTTCCGTTTTAGCGATGCCTTTTTTAAGTGCGCGAAAAATCCCCGTCCATAGTGTAATCCATGATGTGCGCCCCCATAGCGGCGGGAAATCACTGATTACTAAACTTGCTAATATCATCATTGTCAAATTTTCTACTTCGGTCATTTGCCATTCTCAAAATCAATATGACTTAGCCTTAAAATATTACCCTGAATACAGTGATAAAATGGCGCTGATTGAACACCCCCCCTTTCATCATTTCTCCAGAATAACACCCGATGAAGAATTGAATACCAAACTCATCAATGAAAGAAAAAACAAAGTATCTATATGTTTCTTTGGTCGTTTAGAGTTTTATAAGGGCCTACATCGCCTACAGATGCTCCATGAAGGCTTGGTTGCGGCGGGCATAAGGGATGACGTTACTTTATGGCTTTTCGGCTCAGGAGAGCTTGGAAAGTTAGATGCTGATATATTCGACGTATGCCTGAACAGATATATTTCTGAGGAAGAAATACTTGCGATATTTACCAACACAGACTATCTGCTGTTACCCTATACTGAGGGAACCCAGTCTGGGATTTTATATATTTCACAAGTTGTTAATCCAGATATGGTTTCACTGGCATCACCGATACCTACTTTTTTAGAAATAGCGAATGAAACATTATTAGTTGCAGACACAACCAGTGATGAAAGCTACATAGACCTGATAATTGAAACAACAAAAAACCACCTATCAAGTGTCGATGAAAAAGTATGATAATATATATGT
>DAOWHQ010000114.1:0-2103 GCA_030641355.1 Alphaproteobacteria bacterium | reverse complement strand
TGATGCCAAAACTCTCCCAGTTAAAACTGCGGACAGAAGCTATGGGCATGGTAAAGTCACGGCCTAATATATTGACCGAAATTTCATCTCCAATATCAAGGTCCATACTGTCGGCCATATTTTTTGAAACCGAAACCTGAGTTGGCCCATCATAATCTTCCGGCCACCATTCCCCAGCGGTAATAATATTATCGGTGGGCAGAATATGGCTGAAAGTGATGCCTTTGTCGCCACGCAATATCCACTTCCCATCCGGCTTGACCTCTGCCTTGCCCGCTTCAATGGATTTTATATGAGTTACCCTGCCTCGCAGGTTAGGGACGGTTCGGTAGGACACCACCCCTTCCCGATCCTTAAGATAGCCGGTAAAGTCATCATGCTGGTTTTTTTGAATATCAATAAAAAAGAATGACGGGGCTTCACCTTTCACCCTTGTCTCAATTTCCCGAAGCAGATTATTTTCAATCAGGGCAATAGCGGTGAATAATATTAATCCAAGCCCCAATGACATCACAATTGATGAGGTGGAATTGCCGGGACGATATATATTGCTGAGCGCAATGCGGAAGATAGGATCTTTCGGACGAGGGATGCTTTGGGCTATTTTTTTAACCAATGCCGCAGCCCCCGATAAGATTAGATATGCAACGAATGCGGCAGCCAAAGTCACCGCAGTCAGTATTCTCAAATCTGACATATAAATTATGGTCGAAATCCACAGAATAACCAAGATAGAAATCACCAAAATATAAGGCAGTGACTGCTTTACAGACCGTCTGCTGCTGATGGTCTGGCGAAATAGACGGGCCGCCGGAATCTGTACCGCCTTACCCAAAGGCCAGAGAGTGAAAATCATCGCAACCAGATAGCTGTAAAAAGCTGCGAGGATTAATGGTTTTGGATAGAGCGACATATTTAAGTCCACAAGCAGGCTGCCCTGCATAACCTCCCCCACCATCATGGGCAATACCGCCCCAGTTATCAGGCCAAGCAAAATAGCCCCGGTGGCAATGATCATGATTTGACCAAGATAAGTAATCAAAATAACCCGCCCCGTACCGCCTAGTATTTTATAGGTGGCAATGGTATCTCTTTTTCCATCAAGATAAGAACGGACAGCATTGCTGACCCCAACACCGCCAACCAGTAAAGCCGTTAATCCCACAAGAGCCATAAACTGCCCCATCCGGCCAACGAAACGCCGCAATCCCGCGCCGCCGCTACTACTGTCCCTCACTCGCCAGGACTGGTCAGGGAAAGTTTTTTTAATGTTATCCTTGAAGTTTTCTAGGTTAGTAGATTGATTTAACTTAATTCTATTGTAATAACGCACCAGACTACCCGGCTGAACCAGTGTATTTTCAAACAGACTATCCAAGGCAATGAGCGCCCCCGGTGCGAGTTGAAACCCCTGATTATTGGCGTCTGGTTCCTTTTTGATGAGGCCACGAACCTGATATTCCATCGCGCCCAGCGTTACCATACCACCCACAGTCAAATGAAGCCTTGCTGCAAGGGCGTCAGACAAAAGTATTCCCCAATTACCGTCCTTTTGAGCGAGGGTATCAGCACTATATTTCCCCGCCCTCAACATGAGGGTTCCGTAGAGGGGATAGGCACTATCCACTGCTTTCAGGTCAACCAGACTGCTGTCATTAGCCACATGGGCCATACTACGCAAAGTAGCGACTTCCGAGAGCGCCCCCCGATCCGTCATAAAGGTTCTTTCCGCCACGGTCAGCCTATTCTGGATTTGGCTGATTTCCACATCCCCGCCCAGAAAGATGCGCCCGTCCTGACTTATGGTATCAGAAATATTAGCCGTAACCGAGCCTACACCTGCGATAATGGCCGTTCCCAGAAAAAGGCTGGCAATGAATATCTTGAAATTTTTCAAGGCCGAACGGGACTCCCGTAAGGCAAATCTGAAGGCGGAATTGAAAGGATTATTATTCATTCCGCAACCTTTGTTGTGGTTTCCTTTTGCTCTTTTTTATCTGCCACCAAGCCATCCTGTATATAAAGGATGCGGTCACAATGTTCGGCTACATCCGTATCATGGGTGATCATAATCAGGGTTGTCCCCATTTTCTTTTGCAGGTC
>DAOWHQ010000059.1:0-4777 GCA_030641355.1 Alphaproteobacteria bacterium | reverse complement strand
GAAAGTACAAAGTTGTTTGTGTAAAATACAAGACAATAATAATATTTTCAAATGGGGATTCTCGATGCTTAACAAGACACTATTCCGTCTGATTTTATCCGTATTTATTTTAATCACTTTCGGCGGGGGCGTAACCACGGCCGGGGTAAAAAAATCCGCCGCTGCTAAGGCATTCGGCCAACTGCCCACCATTCAGGAAATTAACCTTTCACCCGATGGCAAAAAAGCGGCAACCATCCGCAACATGAAGGGTCAAATCAATATAGTGACCCAAAGCCTTGAACCGGGGCATGAAAATGAAGTTTATTTCCTGACCTTTGATGAGGGTAAAATTAACTCCATAGAATGGCTGAATAACAACAGAATATTATTGTCTCTGAAATATCAGGGTAAGCGGAAAAGATCGACATATTATCGTTACAGATATATCGCCATTGACTGGGACAAGAAAAACCCGCTCAATATGGTGAAGGGCAAATATCAGGTTGATCCAAATAGTGCAAGCTTGGTCAGTACGCTGCCCAATGATCCTGATCATCTGTTGTTACGCCTGCGAACCGATAGCGTTACCGGCAGCACAAAATTCACTTACGATGTCTTCAAGGTGAATATCAATACGGCAGAACGGAAAAGGGTTATAACCGGACCCACGAGAACAATTGGTGGCCTGTCGGGAACCCGTCTGGTGGATTCAAAGGGTGTGGTTCGGATGATCGCGGGTTATCGCCATTCAAAATATTATTATTCTTACCGGAAGAATGAGGATGACAAGTTCCGCGTCATATATGAATCCAAAGAAAGGACGCAGAGAAAAAAGACCAGAGACGACCAGATCAATGAGGTCTTCACTGTTGCTGGTTATCCTGAGGACACAAATTATATCTATGTGCTCTCCAATCATGAGAATGGCAAAACCGCTCTCTATGAATATAACATCAATGACAGATCCATGCGCCCGACCAAGATCAGCAATGATCATTCTGGTATCAGATCTATTTCCATCGATGCCAAGACAGATAAAATAATGGCCTACAGCTATACCAATGAAAAACCTGTCACCGTATATCTGAATAAGGTTCTGGCCGGGATACGGAAGGATTTATCGCAGTTCTTCCCCGATGAATATATCACTTTCCAATCCTATACCGACGACAAGGCAAAGATTGTTTTTTCTGTCACCAGCCCGACCCGGCCCGGTGAGTTTTACCTGCTCGACAGAAAACTGAACAGAATAACCAAATTCGCCGATAATTACCCGCTGGTACAAAAAGCGACCTTGTCAAAAATGATTATCACATCTTATGAAAATCGTGACGGCATGAATATTCCCGCCTATCTGTCCCTGCCCGCAGGCAAGGAAGATGCCAAAAACCTGCCGACAATAATCATGCCTCACGGCGGACCCCATTCACGCGATGTCTGGGGATTTGATAGTTGGGTCCAGTTTCTGACCACCCGTGGCTATGCGGTTTTGCAGATGAATTTCCGGGGGTCGACGGGTTATGGCGCCGATTATTATTTCAAGGGCGATTATGAATATGGCCGGGGCATGCTTGATGATATCAATGACGGGGCCAAATGGATGATCGCACAGGGCTATACCGATCCAAAACGTATGTGCATTATGGGAGCCAGTTATGGTGGCTATGCGGCATTACAAGCCGTTGTAAGGGATCAGTCCCTCTATAAATGCTCGGTGGCAATGGCGCCGGTGGCCGACCTCACCCGCTTGAAACGGGATGAATGGTATCTATATCCTTTTGATTATTTTACCGATGATGACCAGTCTTTTTCAGATATTTCGCCCTATCACAATACGGACAAAATAAACCTGCCCATCCTCATGGCCCATGGCACCAAGGATAATGTCGTTCCTATTATTCATTCCGAACGTATGGCAAAAAAGTTGAAAAAAGAAGGTAAAGATGTGCGCTTTATTATTCTTGACAAAGGCGATCACCATTTAAGTATTCAGGAAAACCGAATAACATTCTTTCAGGAAGTGGAAGTCTTTTTAGAAAAACATCTGAATTAACTTTGCCATAAATAAAGAGGCAGATGAATGTCATCTGCCTCTTTATAAAATTATGTTCTGATCTTCGCTCAGGCTTTTTTCAGATAATCACTGCAGAGCTTCTCCGCGATCTGAATCGCATTCAATGCTGCGCCTTTCAAAAGGTTGTCAGAAACGCACCACAGGTTGATCCCGTTTTTCACGGTCACGTCACGGCGGATGCGGCTGATATAGGTGGCAAATTCACCAACACATTCAATGGGGGTGATGTAGCCGCCGTCTTCACGCTTGTCGATCACCAATATGCCTGGTGCGGCGCGTAGAATTTCAAAAACCTGTTCCTCTTCCACTGGATTTTCAAACTCAATATTGATGGATTCCGAATGACCAAGAAATACCGGAACCCGCACACATGTGGCGGTGAGCAGAATATCCGGATCAAGAATTTTCGCGGTTTCAGCAACCATTTTCCATTCTTCCTTGGTATCGCCGCTGTCCATAAAGACATCAATATGCGGGATCACATTGAAGGCGATCTGCTTGGGATATATTTTAGGCTCGATGGGATCATTGACAAAAATCGCCCGTGTTTGCGTCCATAGCTCATCCATAGCATCTTTACCGCTACCTGATACAGACTGGTAAGTTGATACCACAACTCTGGTGATTTTAGCGTAATCATGCAAAGGCTTTAGGGCCACCATCATCTGGGCTGTGGAGCAGTTGGGATTGGCAATGATATTCTTCTTGGTATAGCCCGCAATCGCCTCACCATTCACTTCCGGCACGATCAGCGGTACTTTGGGGTCCATACGGAAATGGGAGCTGTTATCGATCACCACGCAGCCCATCTTTCCGATCTTCTCGCCCCATTTTTTAGAAATGGAACCGCCTGCGGACATCAGGGCAATATCAGTGCCGGTGAAATCATAATCATCAAGGCATTTCACTTTCAGGGTCTTGTCCCCGAAAGTCACTTCCTGACCCAGCGAACGGCGCGATGCCAGCGGCACTACTTGTGAGACGGGAAACTGACGTTCCGCCAATAAATTCAACATTTCCCGGCCTACATTTCCGGTGGCACCAACAACGGCGACTTTATACGGCATTTTTTAACTCCAAAATCTTTAAGTGTTCAGGCTATCCAAAGCCCGTAAAATACTATCCCCCATGACGGAGGTTGAAACTTTTGCCTTGCCCGGCTGCATGATGTCCGCCGTGCGCAGACCACCCGCCAGCACCTTCTGCACCGCATCCTCAATCAGCTGTGCTTCTGCCGCACAGTCATAGGTATAGCGTAGCGCCATGGCGAGGCTAAGGATTGTGGCGATGGGGTTGGCTAAACCCTGCCCGGCAATATCAGGCGCACTGCCATGCACTGGCTCATACATCGCGCAACCGCCCCGGGCGCCCAGGGCCGCAGACGGAAGCATACCCAAAGAGCCCGTCAACATGGCCGCCACATCACTCAACAGGTCGCCGAACAAATTATCTGTCAAGATCACATCAAATTGTTTTGGCTCACGAACCAATTGCATGGCGCAACTGTCAGCCAGCATATGATCCAGCTCGATCTTGGGGTATTCCTCCGCAATGACGGTGACTTCTTCCCGCCACAAGAGGCCGCTTTCCATCACATTGGCTTTTTCCGATGAGGTAACCCGCCCGCCGCGCTTGCCAGCCATATCAAAGGCTACATGGGCAATGCGGTGAATTTCAGACGTGGTATAAACCTGTGTATTAACACCGCGGCGTTCACCATTTTCTAATGTCTCAATACCGCGTGGCTCACCAAAATAAACCCCGCCGGTCAGCTCGCGTACGATCATAATATCAAGACCCCTGACCAGTTCCGGCTTCAGGCTTGAGGAATCAACCAACGCATCAAAACAGCTAGCCGGACGCAGGTTGGCGAACAGCTCCAGCTCCTTGCGCAGGGTCAAAAGACCCGCTTCAGGGCGTTTATCATAATCGACCCCGTCCCATTTCGACCCGCCAACGGCACCAAGCAATACCGCGTCAACCTTTTTGGCAAGCGCGAGCGCATCATCGGACAGGGGCTTACCATAAGCATCATAGGCGGCCCCGCCCACATGGTCCTCGTGGATATTGAATTTCAGATCGCGGTTAGCTCCCATCCAGTCAACTACACGGCGCGCTTCCGCCATAATCTCTGGCCCAATACCATCCCCCGGCAATATCAATAGTGAGTGTGTTTTACCCATAATTCCTAGTCCTTAAATAACCAAGGTTGGCTTAATCTCTTTTTAGCTTCAAAATTATCAATGACGGCTTTCTTTTCCAAAGTCAGACCAATATCATCCAAGCCATTGAGCAGACAATGACGGCGATAAGAATCAACCTCAAAAGACACTGTGCCGCCGTCCGGCCCTGAGATTTCCTGTTTCTCCAGATCAACGGAGATAATGGCATTGGCCCCGCGTCCCGCGTCATCCAATAACAAGTCGATGACCTCCTGCGGTAAAATTATCGGCAGGATGCCATTCTTGAAACAGTTGCCGTAAAAAATATCGGCAAAGCTCGATGCAATGACACATTTAATGCCAAAATCCTTCAAGGCCCAGGGTGCGTGCTCGCGGCTTGATCCGCAACCAAAATTTTCACCCGTCACCAGAATCTCCGCGCTCCGGTAGGCCGTCTGATTAAGGACAAAATCCTCCCGCTCCGAACCGTCATCATGATAGCGGATATTGGAAAAAGCAAATACCCCCAGACCAGTTCGCTTTATAGTTTTCAAATGTT
>DAOWHQ010000276.1:0-11695 GCA_030641355.1 Alphaproteobacteria bacterium | reverse complement strand
GGCTTTGTCGCCATGTATCCAGAAGGATGGACCAGAACATGACCTCTGAAATTCATTCAGCAAGCTGCATGTGTGGCAAAATCACACTAGAAGCCAAAGGCTCCGCCCGTTACACCGAATATTGCCATTGTAAATGGTGCCAGCAATCATCCGGCTCAGCTTTCATTTCATGGATTATTTTTGATGACGATAAAGTTAAAGTCACATCCGGCGAATTAAGCCATTATCATTCCAGCGAACATTGCAGGCGGGGTTATTGCAAGGATTGCGGGTCAACCATGAGTTTCCAGTCCCCCGGCAATTTCGATATTGCGCTTGGGGTAATGGATGACCCGGAACCCTTCAAAGCAAGCAAACATATCTGGAGCAAAAGCCAGATAAGCCACGTCAATATCGTTGATGGCCTGCCTCGATTTGACGAAGAATAGACCTTAAAAACGTGCGGCAATTTTATCGTAATCTTCAAGATGTCCTAGCGGACCAACGGCGGCTAGCGATAGCTTGTTGCCGGACAGCATCCGGTCCATATAACGCATGACCGCAACCTCATCGACCTGACTGATTTTTTCCATGATTTCGGAATGGGGGATAGGCCGCCCGAAAATCATCATCTGTCGACCCAGTTGTTCCATGCGGCTTGTGGTGCTTTCCAGTGACATCATCAATCCGGCTCTCATCTGGGTGCGAGCGCGGGTGATCTCGTCCATAGTAATTGACTGTGATAATTTATGCATTTCTGCCGCCACCACGGGCACTAATTCGGCCACCTGTTCAGGGCCGGTTCCCGCATGAATAGCGAAACTGCCACCATCCACATAGGATTGCATGAAGCTGTATATGGAATAAACCAGACCACGTTTCTCACGGATTTCCTGAAACAGGCGCGATGACATACCGCCACCAAGTACGCTGGACATGATCTGTGCCGCGTAGTAATCCGGGTCGTCAAATGCGATGCCTTCGAAACCGATCAGCAGGTTGACCTGCTCCAAATCCCTGTCCTGTGTCTGGATACCACCATGATAGGTGGCAGTTTCACTTTTAATATCCCGTGCATTGCTAAGGTCGCTAAATTCCTGTTCTACCTGTTTGACGAAGCTGTCGCGGTCAAGATTTCCGGACGCCACCACCACCATCTGTTCAGCCTTATAATGATCAGACATATAGCTTGCCAGATTATCCCGGCTGAAGCTGTTGACCAAATCAGATGTTCCCAAAATGGGCCGACCAAGAGATTGTGTGGGAAAGGCTGCTTCCTGAAAATAATCAAAGACAATATCGTCCGGCGTATCGTTGGACTGGCCTATTTCCTGAATGATGACCCCGCGCTCTCTTTCAAGTTCTTTTGGCTCGAATGTGGAATTTTGCAGGATGTCCGCCAACACATTTAAGCCCAACGGCAAATCATCTTTCAAAAGACGAGCGTAATAGGTGGTATGCTCCCGCGAAGTATAGGCGTTTAGGTAACCGCCAACATTTTCAATAACCTCGGCAATATCACGGGCTGAGCGTTCTTTTGTACCCTTAAAGGCCATATGTTCCAACATATGAGACAGGCCATTCTGTTCAGGCCGCTCATGGCGACTGCCCACATCGGTCCAGATGCCAACGGTAACGGTTTCCACATGGGGTATAAAATCGGTAACGACCCGAAGGCCGCCCGCCAATGTTGTCACTTCACCCTTCATAGGTTCTCCCGAATATAAGATTTCAACGCATCCAGATCATGGTCAAGATGATCATATTTTTCCGTCCGCTCAAACAGATCCGCCATATGGGCTGGTAGCGCGGGATGTTGTCCGGTTACTTTCTCCACCGCTTCGGGGAATTTGGCCGGATGGGCTGTGCTTAATGTCACCATGGGGATGCTGGCATCGGTATTTTTAATTTCTGCCGCCTTAACACCAACCGCCGTATGGGGGTCAATCAGGTTGCCTGTTCTTTTAAAAACGGCCTTGATCGTCGCTTCCGTGTCCTGCTCGCTGACCTGAATAGCATCAAAAATCTGCTTGGCCTTTTCAAGCTCAGGTCCGTCAATGGTAAAGCTGTTGGACTGGCTCAGGTTATCCATCAGGCGGCATACCTGCGCGCCCTGCCCGTCATAGAGATTAAACAGCAGCCGTTCAAAATTGCTCGATACCTGAATATCCATGCTGGGGCTGATGGTCGGACTTACCGTCCCCACCGTATAATCACCCGAAGTCAATACTCTGGTCAAAATGTCATTGCGGTTGGTGGCAACAATCAATTGCTTGATGGGAAGGCCCATCTGTTGCGCCATATAACCCGCATAAATATCACCGAAATTTCCGGTGGGAACACTGTAAGAAATTTGCTTGTCCGGTGCGCCCAAGGCCACAGCAGAGGTGAAATAATACACAATCTGCGCCATGACCCGCGCCCAGTTGATGCTGTTCACCGCCGAAAGGGTAATTTCATCCCGAAAGGCAAGGTCGTTGAACAGCGACTTGACCATGGCCTGACAATCATCAAAATTACCGTCAACCGCAAGATTATGCACATTGGAAGACATCACCGTTGTCATCTGTCTGCGCTGTACATCGGACACCAGTCCCTTAGGGTGCAGCATGAATATTTCTGCACAATCCCGGTCCTTGACACATTCGATGGCAGCGGAACCTGTATCGCCGGAGGTAGCGCCGACGATGGTTACTTTCCGGCTCTGTTTGGTCAGCACATGATCAAATAAATGACCGAGGAGCTGTAAAGCCACATCCTTGAATGCCAATGTGGGGCCGTGGAACAGCTCAAGAATCCATTCATTCTCACCAACCTGTGCTAACGGCACAATGTCCTTATGGCGGAATGTGCTGTAAGCCTTAGCAATAATTTCTTTAAAATCATCTTCTGAAATTTCGGGACAGACAAAAGGCTTCATCACCCGAAAGGCTACTTGCTCATAGGACATACCTTGAAAAGACCGGATTTCATCTGTACTCAGGCGCGGAATTTCCGCAGGTACATATAGCCCGCCATCACGGGCAAGCCCTGTTAGCAGGACATCTTCAAATCCAAGCTCCGGTGCCTGGCCTCTGGTACTGACGTATTTCACACTAAAAAACCCTTAAAGAATATGTTCCGAATCAAGGCTGCAGATTATCAGCTTAGCCCCTTGATGCAAGTTAGAAATGGTCTTCTGTCCGACCTACCTTACGCGTGTTATAAATAAAATAAATCACCAGCAATACAATCGCCAGCCCATACCATGTCATGGCATAATCAAGATGATTATTGACAATTTTCAGCCGTGTGCGGCCTCCAATGGGATATTCACCCTGTTCTGCGCCTTTATTCGCATAAAGGAACATAGGAGATACTTGCGCCAAATCCTGTGCCTTTGCCATAGCTTGCAGATCACCATAATACCATAAATTCCGTCTGAGGTCATTTTCCGGTCCAAAACGCTCTCTGTTCCAGCTTTTACGCAGAACGCCAGTAATTTGAACCAGATGAAATTTAACAGTGTCTGGGCGCGATATCTGTTCTTTCAGGTTTTCAGGTACCCAGCCCCGATTAATAATCACATATCTGCCGTCCTGGCTCAGCAGTGGTGTAAACAGGTCATAACCGGGCCTGCCATTAGGACCAATGCTATAGAGCGGCATTTCCCGCATATGAAGATAGCGACCGGAAATGCTCACATGACGATATTCCCAATTGTCCGTATCTTCCAGCGCCGATGGGAGAGCGATGGAGGGCAAATTATAACTGGTCTCTAGTTTTTCAATAAGACCCAGTTTCCAATTCAGTCTTTCCACCTGCCAGTTGCCCAGAAAGCATAATAAAACTATCATTGGAATGGTCATAACAGTGGGCCATAAACGCGGCTTGAACTTATATTTACTGATCGAGTTTTCCTTCACTGGCATTAAAATGATGCTGTGCTGCCACCATAAGCGCTTTTGCCGGACGCAGCATGAATAATGAGCCGCCGATGATGGCCGGAATCCAAATTAGAAGATGCAGCCATATGGGTGGAGAGAATTTAACCTCAACCACAAGGGCAAGGCCGACAATAATGAACCCCAGGAACATAATGATAAAGGCTGCCGCCCCGTCACCGGAATCAAAGTTGGTATAATCCAGATCACAATATGAACATTTATCAGCAAAGGCAAGGAAGCCGTTATAGAGCTTTCCCTCACCACATCTGGGGCATTTGCACAACAGTCCCGCCCGGATAGGCGAGACTGTATTTTTTTCTGATATATTATTCACTTGTTACGTCTTAATGAACGCCTGCACCGCCGACATAGATACTGACGAAAAGGAACAGCCAGACAACATCGACAAAATGCCAATACCATGCGGCGGCTTCAAAGCCAAAGTGGTGATCAGGTTTAAAGTGACCTTTCAATCCACGGAACAGACAAACCATCAGGAAGATCGTTCCGATCAGAACGTGAGCACCATGAAAGCCAGTTGCCATATAGAAAGTGGAACTATAGATATTTTCATCAAAAGCAAAAGTTGCATGGGCATATTCATAAACCTGTATGCAGGTGAAAGACGCGCCAAGTATGACCGTAAACAACAACATATTAATGAATGTCTTGCGGTCACCCTTTTGCAGCGCATGATGCGCCCATGTCACTGTCGTACCGGATGTAAGCAGGATCAACGTATTAATCAGTGGCAGATGCCAAGGGTCAAGGGTCTGAATATCAGCTGGTGGCCAGACAGAACCAATGGCCTCAGTCGGAAAAATACTGGCATTGAAATAAGCCCAGAACCAAGCTACGAAGAACATAACCTCCGAGATGATAAACAGGAACATACCATAGCGCAGGCCGAGCTGCACGATAGCAGTATGGTGGCCTTCATGTTCGCCTTCCTTAACCACATCACTCCACCAGCTATATGCGCCGTACAATACAATCGCAACGCCCACATAGAACAGGACACTATATGACCCTTCCATGCTTGAAATAAGCGGAATTTCATGCATATACATCATGGCACCTAGGGCCATTAGAAATGCGCCTACGGAACAGACTATGGGCCATGGGCTTGGGTTTACGAGATGGTAATCATGTTTTTGTGCATGTGAATCTGACATTTTGATCCCTTATACCTTAAGTTAAAAAAATTACATGAACAGGCTGTGACACCCGCTCCCCTACTTCGTCCTCTATTCAATCTACTTCGGCCCTGAAAAAAGTATAGGAAAGAGTAATTTCCTTCACTTCCTCCAAGCGTATATCTGTGGCTAATTCCGGGTCGATATAGAAAGAAACAGGCATATCAACCTCCTCTCCCGGAGCCAAAGTTTGTTCTGTAAAACAGAAACAATCAATCTTGTTAAAATATTGCGCAGCCTTAAATGGTGTTACATTAAAAGTCGCCGTTCCTGTGATCGTTTCATTGCTGGTGTTGATGGCTTTATAAAATATCAAAGCCTCCTCACCGATTTTGACGGTAACAGACCTTTGAACTGGCTTAAAATGCCACGGCAACTTGTTATTCACATCGGAATTAAATCGTACCGTCATGTCCCGCGCAAGAATAAGGCCACTACTGTCTTCTGCTTTCTGCGTTGTACCGCCGTAGCCAGT
Source organism: Alphaproteobacteria bacterium (assembly GCA_030641355.1). Taxonomy (GTDB): domain Bacteria; phylum Pseudomonadota; class Alphaproteobacteria; order Sphingomonadales; family Emcibacteraceae; genus Paremcibacter. The sequence continues at coordinate 6,119 of DAOWHQ010000276.1, read as the reverse complement.
AACCTGACAAAACAGACGATAAAGTGGAACAGATACCGCCACAAGTCCCACCATACAAGCAAGCACAACAAGTAAAGCCATTAAGGTTTTCAAGTTATTCGCTTTATGAGTTGCAGCAAGAGCGTTCATTTATCTACATCACACCATATTTTACAAGAGTTACAACAAAAAATAATGCAACCATACCCAGCAAGACACCTGCCAGGGCATAATTCCTGCCTGCGCGCTTTTTATGTTCTTCATGAAGTGGCATCAGATCATTCTCCCGATAATTATCTCACCGCCCATTACGGCGAATAATATGAACAAATAAAAGATAGAATAAAAGAATGTCTTTTTAGCTGTCTTAATATCCTTGTTACGGGCAAGGGAAATTGACAGCCATATAAAAATCGCGCCGCTAACAGCAGCAGTGATAGCATATACCGGTCCGGCAAACCCCATAATCCACGGCAACATAGTGACCGGAACCATCAACAGAGTGTAAATCAAAATCTGTTTGCGTGTTACACCCTCACCCGCGACCACAGGCAACATGGGAATACCTGCCGCCTTATAATCCTTGCAGGCAAATAGCGATAAAGACCAGAAATGAGGTGGCGTCCACATAAAAATTATACCGAACAACACGACAGATTCTAAACTGACACCCCCGGTTACTGCGGCCCATGCGATCATAGGCGGAAAAGCACCAGCGGCCCCGCCGATAACAATATTCATGGACGTGCGCCGTTTTAACCAGATCGTATAAACCACCACATAAAACAGGATGGTCATCAGCAACAAAGCTGCTGCGACCATATTCACCATTAATCCCATCAGCAGAACCGATGCGGTTGATAATGCAACCCCAAAATGAAGGGCTGTTTGTGGGTCCATGCGTCCCGACGGAATCGGGCGGTTTGCCGTCCGTTTCATGCGGGCATCAAGATCGGCCTCATACCACATATTCAAACATCCAGAAGCTCCTGCCCCCACCGCAATACACAGAATAGCCGTGAAGGCAATCACCGGATGAATATCCCCCGGTGCCATCACTAAACCTATAAAGGCGGTAAAAATCACCAGAGACATAACACGCGGTTTGAGAAGCGCGAAGAAATCCCCAGCTCCGGGAAGGTAATCTTCCCGGACATTTTGATTTATTATGGGTGCAGCCATCTGCATCAGATTAAACCCTATTCCCTATTTTATTCTGGGAAGTTCATTGAACTGATGGAATGGCGGTGGTGAAGACAATGTCCACTCCAATGTCGTCGCGCTATCACCCCATTGGTTATCACCCACCCGCTCTTTTGAGCGCAATGTGAGGAATACACCAAGTATGAAGACCAATGTACCAACACCTGTGATCATATAACCCACCGTGGAGACATAGTTCCACAGATGATAAGCATCCGGATAGTCCGGAATACGACGTGGCATTCCGGCCAGTCCTAAGAAATGCTGTGGGAAGAAAATCACATTCACCCCAATAAAAGTCAGCCAGAAATGCAGTTTGCTAATGAACTGCCGATAAGGCTTGCCGCTCATTTTACCAATCCAGTAATACCAGCCGGCAAAGATCGAGAACAGAGCACCCATGGACATGGTATAATGGAAGTGAGAAACCACATAATATGTATCATGCATGGCAACGTCCACACTACCATTGGCTAGGACCACACCGGTCACACCGCCCATGGTAAACAGGAAGATCATACCAAGCGCAAACAACATCGGCGTTTCAAAGCGGATCGAGCCGCCCCACATGGTCGCAAGCCACGAGAATATCTTAATTCCCGTCGGCACCGCAATGACCATAGTGGCTGCTGTGAAATATGCCTTGGTATCTACATCCATACCCACCGTATACATATGATGCGCCCAGACAACGAAGCCTACCACACCAATTGCAACCATGGCATAAGCCATGCCGAGATAACCGAAGATCGGCTTACCGGAGAAGGTGGAAATAATATGGCTCACCAAACCAAATCCTGGAAGAATCAACACGTAAACTTCCGGATGACCAAAGAACCAGAACAGATGCTGATACAGCAGCGGATCACCGCCACCGGACGCATCAAAAAAGGAAGTGCCAAAATTTCTGTCGGTCAGCAACATGGTGATCGCCCCGGCAAAAACCGGCAGGGACAACAACAGCAGGAATACTGTAACCAATATGGACCATACGAACAAAGGCATTTTATGCAATGTCATGCCCGGTGCGCGCATATTGAAGATAGTACAGATAAAGTTGATCGCCCCCATGATGGATGAAGCCCCCGCCAGATGGAGGGAGAAAATCGCCAGATCCATAGCCGGTCCTGTATGCCCCGATGTGGATAATGGCGCATAGGCCGTCCAACCGGTTCCAACGCCGGGATAGGTAGATCCTTCGACCATGGTAGATATAATCAGTAGTAATATAGCCGCAGGTAATAACCAGAAACTGATATTATTCATCCGCGGGAAGGCCATATCGGGTGCGCCGATCATAATCGGCACGAACCAGTTACCAAAGCCACCAATCAAGGCGGGCATAACCATGAAGAAAACCATGATCAGGCCATGCCCCGTAGTCAGCACATTAAATAAATGCTTGGCGGCGTCAACATCACCACTCGTGAACATGGTCAGGTAGGCAATACCCGGTTCCATAAGTTCACCGCGCATAAGGCCGGAGAATGCTCCGCCAACAATGCCGGCAAAAATGGCAAAAATAAGGTACATCGTACCAATATCTTTATGATTAGTTGAAAGCACCCAACGGCGCCAGCCTGTTGGATTTGCGTGTGAATCACTCATTATAACAACCCTCTCTTACTTCTGAGCCGGTAGCAAGTTCGCTACCCGGACCAGATTATCTTTTTCAATTGTGGCATATTCCTCACGGGCCATTTCGATCCATGCGTCATATTCCTCTTGAGAAACAACCTTGACCATTATGGGCATGAAGCCATGGTCTTTACCGCATAGCTCAGAACATTGTCCGTAATACATACCTTCACGTTCCACATTAAACCATGTTTCGTTCAACTTGCCGGGTACCGCGTCAATCTTCACCCCAAAAGCCGGAATTGTCCATGCATGAATAACATCACTTGCCGTCACAATAAGACGAACCGTTTTATTCACCGGAACCACAACATATGTATCCGTACCCAAAAGGCGGGGATGTCCAGCCGCTTTCGCTTCATCATCGGTCAGCATTGTAGCATCAAAGGAAAAATCATCATGATCCGGATATTCATAAGTCCAGTACCATTGATTACCAATAGCCTTCACGGTCAAATCTGCTTCCGGAATAACATCCTCCAGATAAAGCAGTTTGAAAGACGGGATCGCAATGACAAGCAAAATGATAATTGGCACTGTCGTCCAGGCGATCTCCAAGCCCGTATGATGGGTTGTTTTTGAAGGTGTCGGATTTGCTTTGGCATTAAATTTTATGAAGATATAAAGCATCAGGCCCATAACAAAAAGACTGACAGCAAAACACATGATCAGCAAACCATCATGAAAACTTACGATATCACGCATTACCTGCGTTGCAGGTTCCATGAAACCCAATTGATCGGGTTTCGCTTTGTATATACCATCAGCAAAAGCCGTGGCTCCGTTCACGAGAAATGTAACTAGGAATGCAGTCACCACACTGAATATTTTATTGAGAGACATAATCGGTCCTACCCCTTAAATCCACAAATGAATCAAGTATCAGCCGTATAGTTCCAGTCCGAGCAATATTATATTTTTTTGGCTCCACCCCGAAAAATACGACAATTCCGAATCTTATAGCTACAAAATTGATATAGCTCAAGGAAGTATTATCCAATCCATTTTACGGAATCGGCATTGATCTATGTCAATCCGTTTGATTGTAACGTTTTTAAGTGGTTATTTTTTTTCTGCATAAATAGAAAAACACCTGTTCTGTTGCCAATTCTTGCCAAAGTAATACCGCATAGTTTATACTCGCCCCCAGACTAAACTTTTAACTTCATTGGATATTTTACACGTATGGCTAGCACTAACGATTCAGATTCACATTTTTTTGTAAAATCGGAACTTGATTCTCTCCGCACCCAACGCATTGTCGACACCGCACTTCATGGCATGGATGATGGCGAGCTTTATCTGCAATATGCCCAGAGCGAGAGCTTTTCATTTGACGATGGCCGCCTGAAATCCGCTGCATTTGATACCACCAAGGGGTTCGGCCTACGCAGCGTACAGGGCGAGGTCAGCGGCTATGCCCATTCCACAACCTTAAGCGAAGAAGCGCTGCTGCGCGCCAAGGATACCGTACAGTCCATAAAATCCGGCAGGAATGCCACCCTCGCCATCCACCCCAAAGGCACCAATAAAAAGCTCTATGCAGAAGAAAACCCCCTGCTCGGCATGGCATTTAAGGACAAGATCGCACTCTTGGAAGAAATAGACGCGTTCGCCCGCGCCCGCGATCCAAAAGTCTGTCAGGTCAGCTCATCAATCACCGGAGAATGGCAGACCATAGAGATCATCCGGCCCGGTGGACACCGCGTGCGGGATATCCGCCCCCTCGTCCGCCTGAATGTCAGTGTCGTGGTAAAAGACGGTGACCGCATGGAAAGCGGCTATCAGGGTGCCGGCGGCAGATATGAATATTCACAGCTTCTCACGGAAGAAAACTGGAAGGGACAAGTGAACGAAGCCCTGCGGCAGGCCATGGTCAATCTGGACAGCATTGCCGCCCCTGCGGGTGAAATGGATGTTGTGCTTGGCCCCGGCTGGCCCGGTGTCCTGCTCCATGAAGCCATTGGTCACGGGTTGGAAGGTGATTTTAACCGCAAGGGAACATCCGCTTTTGCCGGATTAATGGGTCAACAGATCGCCGCCAAGGGTGTCACCGTGGTTGATAATGGCACGATGCCAAATCGGCGCGGCAGTCTGACATTCGATGATGAAGGCACACCCACCAACTGCACCACATTGATTGAGGACGGCATATTGGTCGGCTATATGCAGGATCGTATGAATGCGCGCCTCATGGGGGTTGAAGCCACGGGAAATGGCCGCCGCCAGAGCTATGCCCATCAGCCCATGCCCCGCATGACCAACACTTATATGCTGGCGGGAGAGCAAGACCCGCAGGAAATCCTCGAAGGCGTCAAAGACGGTCTCTATGCGGTAAACTTCGGCGGTGGACAGGTGGATATCACTAACGGCAAATTTGTCTTTAGCTGCACAGAAGCCTATCTAATTAAAAACGGCAAGATCGGTGCGCCGGTCAAGGGCGCAACCCTGATCGGAAACGGTGCTGATGTGCTGACCCATGTTGCCGCCATTGGTAATGATCTTGAACTGGACACGGGCGTTGGCATCTGTGGCAAAGGCGGACAGAGCGTGCCCGTGGGCGTGGGGCAACCAACCTTAAGAATAAACGGATTAACCGTAGGCGGGACAGATGGCTGATTTTTTTGATGCCCTAGAGCAAAAGCATATTGACTTCATCAACGCGCAGCAGATGTTCTTCGTTGCCACCGCCCCAAAAGACGGGCGCATAAACCTGTCACCCAAGGGTCTGGACAGCTTCCGAATAATTTCCCCGACCGAGGTGGCTTATCTGGATTATATCGGCAGCGGCAACGAAACCGCCGCCCACCTGCTCGATGATGGACGGATAACGGTAATGTTTAACAGCTACACCCGCAATGCCCTGATCATGCGCCTATACGGCACTGGCAAGTCCCATACGCCGAAAAGCCCGCGATTTGCCGAACTCATGGAATTATACGCCCCCGCCCCCGGCGTCCGCCAAATCTTCACCATAAAAATAGACAACCTGCAAACCTCCTGCGGCTATGGCGTACCGATCTATGAAGATGTAACAGAACGTAAAACCCTTGCCAAATGGGCCGATAAAAAAGGCGAACAAGGCCTGAAGGACTATTTCGAGGAGAGCAATCGGATTAGTATCGATGGATTGCCCGCGGTGGAGTAAACCTGTTTAAAGTCTAGCATAGTCATTCCTCCAAATGGAGTAGTATAATAAATAATGCCATTCCCGTATATGATCGTTCGAATGAATAATATACTATAATTTTCTTATAGAGCTTTTTGATGTACTGTTTCTAATAATTCATTAAAATCAG